>NZ_JBSHHD010000016.1:0-92399 GCF_053618155.1 Agromyces sp. NPDC055658
GCATCCGCAGGGGATGCCGCGCCCTCGTGGCGTCGACGGGCCTACGCCGCCGCGAGCTCCTCGCGGATGCCGGCGACGAACGCGTCGATGTCGGCCTCGCTCGTGTCGAACCCGCACATCCAGCGCACTTCGCCGCGTGCGGCGTCCCAGTCGTAGAAGCGGAACCCGCGGTCGCGCAGCTTGTCGGCGACACCCTGCGGCAGCGTCGCGAACACGCCGTTCGACTGCGTCGCCTGGCTGAAGCCGAGGCCCGGCAGCTCGCCCGCCGCGATGCCCGCGTCGAGCGCGTCGCGCAGGCGCGAGGCCATCGCGTTCGCGTGCGTCGCGTTGCGCAGCCACAGGTCGCCCTCGTAGAGCGCGATGAGCTGCGCCGAGACGAAGCGCATCTTCGACGCGAGCTGCATGTTGAGCTTGCGCAGGTACTTCAGGCCCTCGGATGCCTCGGGGTTCAGCACCACGATCGCCTCGGCGCCGAGGCATCCGTTCTTGGTGCCGCCCACGCTCAGCACGTCGACGCCCGCGTCGCGGGTGAACGCGCGCAGCGGAACGCCGAGCGTCGCGCCCGCGTTCGACAGGCGCGCGCCGTCCATGTGCACCTTCATGCCGAGCGAGTGGGCGTGCTCGGTGATCGCGCGCACCTCGTCGACGGTGTACGCGGTGCCGAGCTCGCTGGTCTGCGTGATCGACACGACGAGCGGCTGCGCCCGGTGCTCGTCGCCCCAGCCCCACGCCTCCTCGTCGATGAGCTCGGGCGTGAGCTTGCCGTCGGGCGCGGCGACCGTGAGCAGCTTGATGCCGCCGACGCGCTCGGGCGCTCCGCCCTCGTCGGAGTTGATGTGCGCCGTCTTCGCCGAGACGACCGCGCCCCAGCGGGGGAGCATCGACTGCAGGCCGGTCACGTTCGCACCGGTGCCGTTGAACACCGGGAACGCCTCGACGCCCTCGCCGAAGTGGTGCGCGAACACCTGCTGCAGGCGCTCGGTGTAGACGTCCTCGCCGTAGGCCACCTGGTGGCCGTCGTTGGCCGTCTGGATGGCGGCGAGCACCTCGGGGTGCACGCCCGAGTAGTTGTCGGAGGCGAAGCCGCGGAAGGTCGTGTCGTGGAGCGGAGAGTTCACCGAACCATCCTCGCATCCGCGGGCGGGCAGGCATCGTGACGCCGGGCGCACGGAATCGGCGCATTCGCGCCGACGACGCACGGATGCCTCGCGCCGGCGCACGACGTGAAGCGGGCGGATGCCTCGTGTCCCCCGACTCCGAGGCATCCGCCCGCGGCCTGTGCTGCGCGAGCGGGCCGGCTACCCGCGCAGGGCCTCGGCGAGCGGCACGCGGGCGCCCGTCTTGAGGAGGGAGTTGCGGTAGATGCGCTCGCCGATCGCGACCGCGAGCGCCGTCGTCGCGACGAGGATCACGAGCGACACGATGGGCTCCCACCACTCCGCCTGGCCGAGGAAGATGCGCACCGGCATGCCGACGGGCGCCGAGAACGGCACGTAGCTCATGATGCCGAGCACCGTCGGGTCGTCGAAGAAGAACACGACGAGGAAGTAGGGGATCATCACGAGCATCGTGACGGGGGTCGTCACCGACCCGATGTCCTCCGAACGCGACACCATCGCCGCCGTCGCGGCGAAGAGGGCGGCGAGCATCACGAAGCCGATCGCGAAGAACACGACGAACCAGGTCACCGAACCGCCGAGCCCGCCGAGCAGCACCTTCTGGCCCGTGAGCATGAGCCCGAGGATCGCGAGCACCGCGATCGCGAGGATCTGCCCGAACGCGAGCACGCTGTTGCCGATCACCTTGCCGGTGAGCAGGGCACGCGCCGACACGGTCGACAGCAGGATCTCGACGACACGGGTCTGCTTCTCCTCGACGACCGACTGCGCGATCGTCGTGCCGAACGTGAGCGCCGACATGAAGAACACGATGCCGAAGCCGAAGGCGACGAGATAGGCGAGGCCGGGGTCGACGGCGGCCGGGTCGAGCAGCTCGACGCTCGGGTGCACCGAGAGCGCCTGGACCACGCCCGTCGGCGTCTGGTCGAGCCCGATGACGGTGATGCCGAGGGGGTCGACCGTCTGACCCTGATGAGCGCCTGGCTCGGGCACGACGATCGCGTCGACCTCGCCGTCGCGCAGCAGCTGCTCGCCGGCGGCCTCGTCGTCGACGGGCACGGCCTCGAGCGCGTCGCTGCCGGCCACGGCATCGGCGGCGGTGCCCACCACGGCGACCTTCGTCGGCTCGGACTGCCCGCCGAAGAGGCTGCCGAGCACGACCGAGGCGAGTACGGCGAGCATGAGCACGCCCGTCGAGATGAGGAAGGCCTTGCTGCGCAGGCGCATCGTGATCTCGCGACCCGCGATGAGCGAGACGCTGTCGACGAAGCTCGGCGCCGTCGGCCGGTTCGCGCCGCTCATCGCACGACCTCCTTGAAGATCTGGGCGAGCGTGGTGTGCTCGCGGCTGAAGCTCACGACCTCGCCGCGGGAGACGGCCTCGGCGAGCACGGACTGGCGCGAGGCATCCGAATCGGCCTCGAACACGGCCCAGCCGCCGTCGAAGTCGGCGACCTCGATGCCCGGCCGTTCGCGCAGCCAGCCGAGGTCGCCGCTCGTCAGCAGCTCCCAGCGCTCCGATCCGTGCGCGGTGCGGAGCTCGTCGCGCGTGCCCGACGCGGCGATGCGTCCGTTCGCGATGATCACGAGGTCGTCGCAGAGCCGCTCGACGATGTCGAGCTGGTGCGAGGAGAAGAGCACGGGCACGCCGGTCGCCGCGACGTCGGCCAGCACGGCCTGCACGGTCTCGACGGCCATCGGGTCGAGCCCCGAGAACGGCTCGTCGAGCACGAGCACCTCGGGGCGGTGCACGAGCGCGGCGGCGATCTGCGCACGCTGCTGGTTGCCGAGCGAGAGCGACTCGATCGTGTCGCCCTGCCGTTCGCCGAGGCCGAGGCGCTCGAGCAGCTCGACCGCGTTGCGGGTCGCCGCCTCGGTGCTCCAGCCGTGCAAGCGGGCGAGGTAGACGGTCTGCTCGAGCACGCGCATCTTCGGGTACAGGCCGCGCTCTTCGGGCATGTACCCGAATCGGCGGCGGTCGGTCGCGGTGACGGGCTCGCCGTCGAGCGTCACCGTGCCCCCGTCGGAGGCGAGCACGCCGAGGACGATGCGCATGGTCGTCGTCTTGCCGGCGCCGTTGCCGCCGACGAAGCCCGTGAGGCGGCCGTCGCCGACGGAGAACGAGACGGCGTCGAGCGCGAGGCGCTCGCCGTAGCGCTTGGTCACGTCGTGGAGTTCGAGCATGCCCTCACGGTACGGATGTCCCGGGGCCGGCGGCATCCGCCGGCCGACGGGTTTCCCGGCTCCGTCGCGTGGGGGAGGTCGTGCCGCGAGGGGGTTATGGATGTCGGCGGCCGCGGTTACCCTCGCAGGGTGGGCGAACGGCTCGACGGAACCGAGACGGACCGGCAGGCGACGGCGGCGGCGTCGCCGGCCGGCGAGATCACGCCTGCGGGGGTTCCGCCGCAGGCCGAGGCGCCGACGTCCGCGTCGCAGCCCGAGCCGCCGGCGAACGGCATGCGCACCTTCCTGCACGTGCTCGCCAACACGATGATCGCGAACGTGACGACGAGCTTCCTCTGGTTCGCGCTCACGTTCTGGGTCTACCTCGAGACGAAGTCGGTGCTCGCCACCGGCATCATCGGCGGCGCGTACATGCTGCTCATCGCCGTCTTCGCGATGTTCTTCGGCACGATCGTCGACCGGCACCGCAAGCACCGGGTCATGGTGTTCTCCAGCCTCGTCACGCTCGGCTCGTTCGGCATCGCCGGCGTGCTGTACCTGCTGCAGCCCGAGTCGGCGCTCGTCGACCTCGGCGGCCCGTGGTTCTGGGCGTTCTCCGGCATCATCCTGTTCGGGTCGGTGGTCGAGAACATGCGCAACATCGCCCTCTCGACGACGGTGACCCTCCTCGTGCCCGTCGAGCGCCACGCCAACGCGAACGGCATGGTCGGCACCGTGCAGGGGCTCTCGTTCATCGTCACGAGCGTGTTCAGCGGGCTCGCGATCGGCCTGCTCGGCATGGGGTGGACCCTCGCGATCGCGATCGCGATGACGCTCGTCGCGCTCGTGCACCTGATGTTCGTCCGCATCCCCGAAGAACGTCCGGTCGCCGAGGACGGCCGGGCCCCCGCGGTCGACCTGCGCGGCAGCATCACCGCGATCCGGGCGGCGCCCGGACTCTTCGCACTGATCATCTTCTCGACGTTCAACAACCTCATCGGCGGCGTGTACATGGCGCTGATGGACCCGTACGGCCTGACGCTCTTCCCGGTCGAGGCGTGGGGCGTCGTGCTCGGCGTCACTGCGACGGGATTCATCATCGGCGGGCTCGTGATCGCCAAGTGGGGACTCGGGCAGAACCCCATCCGCACGATGCTGCTCGTCGTGATCGGCATGGGCCTGCTCGGTGCCCTGTTCACGATCCGAGAGTGGTGGGTGCTCTACGGGCTCGGCATCTGGGCGTACATGTGCCTCATCCCGGTGGTCGAGGCGGCCGAGCAGACGGTGATCCAGAAGGTCGTGCCCTTCCGCCGGCAGGGGCGGGTGTTCGGCTTCGCGCAGGCCTTCGAGGCCGCGGCCGCGCCGATCACGGCGTTCCTCATCGCGCCGATCGCCCAGTTCTGGATCATCCCGTACATGGACTCGCCCGACGGGCAGGCGACCTGGGGCTGGCTGCTCGGCGACGGCGAAGCCCGCGGCATCGCGCTCGTGTTCTTCTTCGCGGGGCTCGTCATGGTCGCACTCGCGCTCGTGGCGTTCACGACCCGCTCGTACCGCATGCTCTCGGCCGAGTACCAGACCGGCCTGCCCGACGCGGCGACCGTGCCGCCCGAGCGGCGGTGACGCGGTGCCGCCCGTCGACCTGCGATATCCGTTCGAAGGGCGCTGGCTCACGCAGCACAGCCCCGCCGACCGGGTGCCGAGCCATGGCACCGCCGAGTTCGCCACGTCGTACGCGATCGACTTCGTGCCCGTCGGTGCCGACGGGCGATCGGGGGCGATCACGCTCGCCTCGCTCGTGCGGCCCGAACCGGCCGAACGCTTCCCGGGCTTCGCACGTCCGATCCTCTCGCCCGTCGCAGGCGTGGTCGTCGCCACCCACGACGCCGAACCCGATCACGACGCGTATCGCGGGGTGCCGTCGATCGGCTATGCACTGGGGCAACGCCGTCGTGCGAGCCTCGGGTGGCTCGCCCTGGCCGGCAATCACGTCATGATCCGGGCCGAGGGCGGCATCGTGGTGCTGTGCCACCTGCAGCGAGCGAGCGTGAGCGTACGAATCGGGCAGGCCGTGCGGCCCGGTGAGCAGGTGGGCCGGTGCGGCAACTCCGGCAACAGCACCGAGCCGCATGTGCACCTGCAGGTCGTCGACCGGCTCGACGTCGTGCATGCCCGCGCAGTGCCGATCACGTTCGGCGGCTGGTTGCCGCGCAACGGCGAGGTCGTCGACGCGGACCAGAGCGTTCGGTCCAGCCGATAGCGCAGGCCGACGACCCCCACCGGGGTGACGAGCCGCCGTTCCACGTGCCGGTGTTCGTGCTCACGCACGCACCGCGTCCGTCGATCGAGATGGCGGGCGGCACCACCCTCCGCTTCCGCGACGCGTCACCCGCGGAGGCGCTCGCCGAGGCGACCCGCGCCGCGGGCGGTGCCGACGTGCCCATCGGAGAGGCCGGGCACGCGTGCCGCGCCCGGCCTGCTGCAAGTTTGTTGAACATTCTCGGCCGAATTCCTAGCGCCGGCGTCCACCGCGACGGTAGACAGAGGGCATGTCACCGCTCACTACGGTTCAACTGCCGCCCGCGCGTCGTCGACGCCGGGCCGCCGGCATCGTCGCCGGACTCGCCGTCGCACTCGTCGGCACCCTCATGTTCCCCACCACGGCCGTCGCCGACGACGTGCCCGAATTGAGCATCGTCGACGGCGTCACCGCGCCGGTCTTCGACTACACGCAGGCGATCAGGGAGCGCGTGCTCATCCCGGTCGCCGGCGTCGACCAGGACCTCGACGGCGTCGACGACGTCACCGCGATCGAGATCATCCGTCCCGCCGAGAGCGACGCCGGCCTCAAGGTGCCCGCCATCATCGACACGAGCCCGTACTACACGACGCTCGGCCGCGGCAACGAGTCCCAGCTCATCGCCGACGTCGACGGCGACGGCCTCAACGACCAGTGGCCGCTCTTCTACGACAACTACTTCGTGCCCCGCGGGTACGCGATGATCCTCGCCGAGATGGACGGCACCGCGAACTCCACCGGGTGCCCGATGCACGGCGGGCCGGGCGACATCGAGAGCATGAAGGTCGTCATCGACTGGCTGAACGGCCGCGTCGCCGGCCACTACGCCGACGGCACCGCCGCCGTCGCCGACTGGGACAACGGCAAGGCCGCGATGATGGGCAAGTCGTACGACGGCACCCTCGCCAACGGCGTCGCGGCGACCGGCGTCGAGGGCCTCACGACCATCGTGCCGATCTCGGCGATCTCGTACTGGTACGGCTACTCGCGCACGGGCGGCATCGCGCACAACACCAACTATCCGGCGAGCCTGTCGAACACGGTCACGAACCCCGATCGCCGCCCGCTGTGCGCCCCGGTGCGCGCGAACCTCAGCGCGATCGACGGCGATGAGACCGGCGACGTCAACCCGTTCTGGGCGGAGCGCGACTACCGGCTCGACATCGACGATGTCCGGGCGTCGGTGTTCCTCGCGCACGGCCTCAACGACGACAACGTGCGCATGAGCCAGGTGGGCGAGTACTGGGAGGCGCTCGGCGAGCACGACGTGCCGCGCAAGATCTGGCTCGCGAAGGTCGGCCACACCGACCCGTTCGACTACAACCGCGTCGAGTGGGTGTCGACGATCCACCGGTGGTACGACTACTGGCTGCAGGGCATCGACAACGGCATCATGGACGAGCCGGTGGCCACGGTCGAAACCGACCCCGAGGTCTACGAGGAGGTCGCGAGCTGGCCGGTTCCCGGGACGACCGGGGTCGAGGTGCTGCTCGGCGGGACGACCCCCGGGGCAGCCGGCGACCTCCGACTGCAGCCCGGTGACGGCGCCGCGACCGCGACCTTCACGGGGCCGTCCGGATCCATCTCGGAGGGCAACGCGATCAACGCGCCGGAGGGGTCGCAGGCGAACCGTCTCGTCTTCCTGTCCGAGCCGCTCACGAGCGACCTGCGGATCTCGGGCACGGCGCGGGTCGAACTGACCGCTTCGCTCGGCCAGTCGCAGGCGAACCTCAGCGCGCTCCTCGTCGACTACGGCACCTCGACCCGCACCTCCCGGAGCGGCGAGGGCGTCGTGAACACGACCGAGCGCACCTGCTGGGGCGCCGAGAGCGCGAGTGACGACGCGTGCTACCTCGAGGTCGACCGTCGTTCGCAGACGACCGACGTGTGGCGCGCCGCACGCGGGGCGCTCGACTCGTCGAACCGCTTCTCGCTGGCCGACGGCGAGGCCGTGCCCGTGACGCCGGGCGAGGCGACGGCGTTCGACTTCCCGCTCGAACCGTACGACACGACGTTCGCCGCCGGTCACCGCATCGGCGTGGTCGTCACGACGAACTTGTCGGGCTACAGCATCGGGGGGACGGCCAACGCGAGCGTGACGGTCGACACGGCCGTGAGCCGCATCGTGCTGCCGGTCGTCGGCGGGCCCGCCGCAGCGGCCGCGTCGGGCGCCTTCGGCGTCGTCGACCCGGTGTCGCTCGCGTTCGACCTCGGCGGCCACGGCGAGGCGATGCCGCCGCAGGCGGTCGCGTACGGCTCGGCGCCCGTCGAGCCGGCTGCGCCGAGCGAGCACGGGTGGGTGTTCCAGGGCTGGTTCGCGGATGCCGCGCTCACGACGCCGTTCGACTTCGACGCGGTGCTCGTGGACGACGCCGTGGCGTATGCGAAATGGGCGGACGTGGCATCCGTCGCCGTCTCGCTCGAGGTGACCCCGAGTGAGACCTCGGTCGACAAGGGCGACTCGGTCGAGCTGGCCGTCGAGGCGCTCGATGCCGACGGTGCGCCGATCGGCGACGTCTCCGACCTCGTCGCCGTGACGAGCTCGGTGGCGACCGACGTGGTCGACGGAGCCTCGGTCGAGCTGCCGGCCTATGCGGGCGAGCACGTGCTGACCGCGACGCTCGGAGCCGCGTCGGGGTCGGCGACGGTGACGGTGCGCCCCGGTGCGCCGGTCGCCGTCGAGGCGCCGTCGTTCACCGGGACTCCCATCCCGGGGGCGACGCTCACGGCCGATCCCGGCGTATGGGACGTCGACGGCGCCCGGTTCAGCTACCGGTGGACCGCCGACGGCCGGACCATCCCGTGGGCCGACGGCGCCGCCCTCAAGGTGAACCCGTCGATCTCGGGCAAGGAGCTCGTGCTCACGGTCACGGCACGCGCGCCCGGCCTGCCGGCCGGGACGGCGTCGTCCGAACCCGTGACGGTGCTGCCCAAGCCGCACGGCTTCCAGCCCTGAGCACGTTCCGCCCCTGAGTGCCCGGAGGTCGGGAGGCCCATGGCTTCCCGGCCTCCGTGGCGCGACGGCGCTCAGCGCACGCGATAGCGCAGGCTCACGACCCCACCGGGGCGTTCGGCGACGCGGTCGAGCGTCAGGCCCCGGTCGGTCATCGCGGTCGGCGTGAACGATCGACCGTCGCCGAGCAGCACCGGCACGATGCGCAGGTGGAGCTCGTCGACGAGACCGGCCGCGAAGAGGGCGTCGGTGAGGACGAGACTGCCCCACACGATGGTCGTGTCGAATCGCTGCTTCACCTCGGCGGTGCGCTCGGCGCCGTCGCCCGAGAGGATCTCGATCCGGCCGTCGCCCCACGGCGCCTCGGCCAGCGTGTTCGAGACGACGAGCTTCGGCAGCCGATCGATGAGCCCGGCGACGTGCTCGACGGCGGGGTCGGCCTTCGGCCAGTAGTCGGCGAACATGCGGTACGTCGTCGCGCCGAACAGGATCGCGTCGGCCTGCGAGACGTAGGCGAGCTGCTCGGCGTCGTTGAGCTGGGGCTCGCCGTCGTCCCCGGTCGGGATCAGCGCCTCGAAGAACCCGATGCCGCCGTCGGGGTCGGCGGCGTACCCGTCGGCCGTCACGACCTGTTCGACGATGAGGCGGCCCATCAGCTCGCCTCGCTTCCCGACGACGGGCCGGCCCCGTCGAGGTGTTCGGTGAGCACGTCGAACGCCGAGTCCCACCCGTCGTAGACGTTGTCGTCGCCCGCAGCGCCGGCGATCCCCATGAGGTGGAACAGCATCTCGGTGCGCTCGCCGGGGAGTTCGCGGAGGGTCACCGTGATGACCGGCGCGCCGTCGTCGGGATCGCCGGGCGAGCCCCAGGTCATGACGAGGCGCTTCGGGGCGTCGAGCTCGCGGTAGACACCGGCGGTGGGGTACTCGGTTCCGTCGGGCGCGACCATCGTGTACCGGTAGCGACCGCCGACACGTGCGTCGAGGTCGATGCTGCCCGGCTTGATCGTGACGTCGCGCGGGTGCCACCACTCGGCGGCGTCGGCGCGCTCGGTCCATGCTCGCCAGACGAGTTCGCGGGGTGCGTCGAACACGCGGGTGATCGTGAACTGCGGGCGTTCGGCGGAGCCGGAGGCATCCGTCGTCGTGGTCTGGTACTCGGTCATTCCGAATTCTCCTTCATGGTGCGGAGGTGCTCGGCGAGCAGGTCGAAGCGGTCGTTCCACTCGCCGCGGTGTCGTTCGACCCACGCGGACGCCTCGTCGAGGGGCTCGGTGCGGAGGGTGCACGTGCGCCACTGGGCCGTCGCGGTGCGCTCGATGAGGCCGGCGCGTTCGAGCACCTTGAGGTGCTGCGAGATCGCGGGGCGGCTCATCGTGAAGGGCTCGGCGAGCTCGCCGACGGTCGCCGGGCCGACGCGCAGGCGCGAGAGCATCGCGCGGCGGGTCGGGTCGGCGAGCGCCTGGAACACCGCGCTCAGCTCGTCGTTCGCCTCGACCAATGTAAGCAACTCCGTAATTAATGAATTGCTTAACCATAGGTCGGTCGTGGGCGTGCGTCAACCCCGACCCGGAATCAGCCGCGCGGGCGCACCACGCCGTGCTCGTACGCGTAGACGACGGCGTGCACCCGGTCGCGGATGCCGAGCTTCATGAGCACCTTCGACACATGCGTCTTCACGGTCGCCTCGCCGACCCACAGCCGTTCGGCGATCTCGGCATTCGAGATGCCCTCGGCGAGCAGTTCGAGCACCTCGCGTTCGCGGTCGGTGAGCGTGAGCAGGGCGGGGGATGTCGCGGTCGAGGTGCCGGAGCGCGCCGCCGGCTGCCCGTCGACGCCGTCGCCGGAGGCGCCGCGGTCGGCGACGGGGTCTGCGAACGTCTCGAGTCCGGAGCCCGGTTCCCCCTGAGCCGGTCGAGCGGTCGAAGGGTCGCCGCTCCTCGGCCGGCCGGGTCGTGCCGCCTCGATCACCCGCCGT
This sequence comes from Agromyces sp. NPDC055658, assembly GCF_053618155.1. Taxonomy (NCBI): domain Bacteria; kingdom Bacillati; phylum Actinomycetota; class Actinomycetes; order Micrococcales; family Microbacteriaceae; genus Agromyces; species Agromyces sp. NPDC055658. Next base: position 10,510 of record NZ_JBSHHD010000016.1, read on the forward strand.
GTGACGTCGGGCGAGAGCAGCGCGTCGCCCCGGGCGACGACCTGCACGGCCTCGATGAGCTGCTCGGGGCTCGAGTTCTTCAGCAGGAACCCGCTCGCGCCCGCATCGAGCGCGGCGAACAGGTAGTCCTCGCGGTTGAACGTCGTGAGCACGAGCACGGCCGCGGTCGTCGCCGCGTCGGCCGTGATGCGCCGCGTCGCCTCGAGGCCGTCCATGCCGGGCATCTGCACGTCCATGCAGACGACGTCGGGGGCGAGTTCCGCGACCCGGTCGAGTGCAGCCCGGCCGTCGGCGGCCTCGCCGACCACCTCGATGCCGTCCTCCGAGTCGAGGATCGTGCGGAACCCCGCCCGCACGAGGCTCTGGTCGTCGACGACGAGCACGCGGATGCTCACGCGCCCACCTCCTCGACCCGCCGGAGCGGGAGACTCGCGCGCACGAGATAGCCGCCGCGGGCGCGCGGTCCGAGCTCGAGCGTGCCGCCGACGGCGGCGACCCGCTCGCGCATGCCCAGCTGGCCGAGGCCGGCCCCGGTCGAGGCATCCCCGCGTCGTGCATTGCCGGCGAGCGTGGTCGCCGTGCCCGTGTTCGTGACCTCGACCTCGAGCGCCGCGTCGGTCCAGCGCACCCGGACCTCGGCGGTCGCGGCGGCGCCCGCGTGCTTGCGCACGTTCGTGAGGGCCTCCTGCGCGATGCGGTAGGCGCTGAGGTCGACCATCTGCGAGATCGGTCGCGGCTCGCCGACGATCGACAGCGTCACCGACAGCCCGCCGTCGGACGACTCGGCGACGAGCTCGTCGAGGCGGGCGAGTCCGCGGGTGGAGGTGCTCGTGGCGGCCGCCTCGCCGACGCCGCCGCGGTCGTCGACCCCACCGGTGTCGCCGAGGTCGACCGGACCCGTGTCGCCGTCGCTGCGGAGCGTGCCGAGCAGCGCGTGCAACTCGTCGACGGCCTCGCGGGCGCTCGATTCGATCGTCGAGAGCGACGCGGCGGCCGCGGCCGGGTCCTTCGCGAGGACCCGGCGGGCGGCGCCCGCCTGCACGCCGATGACCGAGACGTGGTGCGCGACGACGTCGTGCAGTTCGCGTGCGATGCGCAGGCGTTCGAGCGCGACGGCCTGCGTGCGGGTGCGTTCGCGTTCGGCGGCGAGCTCGCCCGTGCGCTGCTCGAGCTCGGCCCGGGCGCGCGCCGACCGGTAGGCGTTGTCGCCGAAGTACCAGGCGCCACCGAAGAAGAGCAGGTTGGTCAGCACGTTGATGAGGCCGTACGCGACGTACGGCGAGAGTAGGCCGCCCTCGCGGGAGAGTTCGGGCAGGTGGTCCTGCATGGCCGAGTAGAAGATGAGCCCCCAGAACAGCCAGCCGAACATCACGACGACGATGACCGCGCGCACGATCGTCGCGATGCGGCGGCTGCGGCTCCAGGCGCCGACCGAGTAGATCGCGACGAAGAGTGCGATGTTCGAGAAGAGCGCCTCGCCGACGCCGGTCTGCCCGCCCGCGATGAAGACCGCGGATGCCACGAGCGCGACCGCCTCGGGCCACCGGCGCCGCGCGGCCAGGGGGAGGTTCATGCCGACCACCCAGAGCGCCGAGGCCCACCACGGCGTTCCCTCGCCCCAGCCGGTGGCCCGGTAGAGCACGACGCTGGCGGCGGTGCCGACGGCGAGCACGAGCGCCAGGACGAGGTCGTTGCGGTACCCGCGTCGGTCGGGGCGCGGCCGCACCCATTCCGCGCCCGGCGCGACCGGTTGCGCGTTGATCAGGGATTCGGGCATCCCTCCACGCTAGCGAGCCGTGGTCGCGGCGAGATCCGTCGTGCGGCGGAGATGGGGCGGTCCGGTGCTGCGGTGGTGCGACAGTGGGCGCGGGGTGCGCCCCGTCGCGGTCATCCGCAGCGCGGCTCGTCGCGGTGTCTCAGCGCTGCGTCAGCGTGATGGTGAACGTCGGCCCGTCGACGGTGACCCGCACGGTCGAGAGGTCGGCGACGAGATGATCGGCCCCATGCCGTTCGGCGAGCTGGCCGACGCCGACGACGCGCATGCCGGCCCGGTGGGCGGCGGTGATCCCGGCTCCGGAGTCTTCGAACACCACGCAGTCGTGCGGTGCGACGCCGAGCGCGGCGGCCGCCGCGAGGAATCCCTCGGGATCGGGCTTGCTCCCGGTCACGTTCTCGGCGGTGACCGCGATCGCGGGCATCGGGAGCGCGGCGGCCGCCATGCGAGCGGTCGCGAGTGCGAGCGTGGCCGACGTGACGAGCGCATGCGGCACCCCGGCGAGTGCACGCAGGAGGCCGGCGGCGCCGGCGACGGCGACGACGCCCTCGGTCTCGGTGGTCTCGCGCTCGAGCATCGCGCGGTTGTCGGCAAGGTTCTCGTCGACGGCTCGCGCCGGCAGCAGGATCGCCATGCTCGCGTGCGCCTGCCTGCCGTGGATCACCGGCAGGACGTCGGCCGGATCGAGTCCGTGCTCGACCGCCCAGTCGGTCCACACCCGCTCGACCACGGCGGTCGAGTCGACGAGCGTGCCGTCCATGTCGAGCAGTACGGCGGAGGCGCGGATCACGGTGGTCACGTGGGGAGGCTACACGCGGCGGTCGAGCGCTCGCCGCGGCGCCGATGCCGAGGTATCGACTCTGACCGTCGCCGACAGTGCCGCTGCCGCTGCCGCTGCCGTGCCGCCGCCGTCGTCGCCCAGCACAGGCAAGTGCTGCCGCGAGTCCTCCACAGGTGCTCGCTGCCGTCGCCGCACTTCGCCCGCGACCGGGCCCCGTGACGACACGCGTGCGCCACGAGGCATCCTCGTTGTACGCTCTCGACCCATGACGGCTGCCCCGACGTCCGCCCCGAACCTGCGCCTGCGCGAGCGCCCCTTCGACTGGTTCTTCATCGTGATCTTCTCGATCTTCACGATCACGAGCCTCATCAGCGACATGCTGCCGACCCTCGGCGTCGACATCTCGCAGCCGTCGTCGAACTTCTTCGTCAACTCGAACTACTGGTACGCGCACGACACCGATCCGCTGTTCGCCGAGCCGCCGAGGTGGATGCGCATCGTCACGGGGCTCTCGGCGTTCGTGTACATGCCGTTCTACATCCTGCTCGTGACCTCGCTCATCAAGGGCTGGAACTGGATCCAGCTGCCGAGCCTCATCTACGCGACCATGATCTCGACGATCACGGGCATCATCGTGTTCGGCGTCGAGTTCTTCGGCGAGCCCGAGTGGCAGACGACGAACCCGGTCAAGTTCCTGGCGTTCAACCTGCCGTACGTGCTCGTGCCGATCGTGCTGCTGGTGCGCATGCGCAAGCCGCTGCCGTTCACGAGGCGGTTCTGACGGGATGCCCCGTACCCGCCCCGGCGGCTCGGTCGATGCCGATCGCTCGCAGGTCGACGAGGTCGTCGCGCTCCTCGAGCGCGAGCTCGGCGGCGACCTCGTCGCCGCCTACCTGTACGGCTCGTGGGTGCTCGGCGGGCTCCGGCCGTCCAGCGACGTCGACGTGTTCGGCGTGCTGCGCCGACCGCTCACCGAGGCCGAACGTGCGGCCCTCGTCGACGGGTTGCTCGAGTTCTCCGGTCGGCGGGCCCGGCGCGGACCGGCCCGCCCGGTCGAGCTGACGCTCGCCGTGCACGACGAGCTGCGGCCATGGCGGTACCCGCCGCAGCGCGAGTTCCAATACGGCGAGTGGCTGCGCGACGGGTACGAGGCGGGCGGGATGCCACGACCCGGGTCCGACGCCGACCTGGCCGTGCTCGTCACCATGGTGCTGCAGCGCGGCATCGGCCTCCGTGGGTCCCCGGCGGTGGAGGTGCTCGACGAGGTGCCGCCCGGCGACCTGCGCCGCGCGATCGTCGAGGGGGTTCCGGGGCTCGTCGACGAGCTCGCCGACGACACCCGCAATGTCGTGCTGACGCTCGCCAGGGTGTGGCTGACGCTCGCGACCGGCGAGATCGTCGCGAAGGATGACGCGGCCGAATGGGCGGCCGGGCGCCTGCCGGCCGGGCATCGCGAGGTGGTGCTGCGCGCTCGGGCGATCTACCTCGGCGAGGTGCCCGAGGACGGCGGGGAATGGAGCGATCTCGCCGCTCGGGTCGCCCCGTGCGTCGAGCGGCTCGTGGCCGAGATCGCGGAGGAGACGGCGCGCGGGTAGGCGCGCGAGGTTTCGAGGAGCTCGCTGCGCTCCGCTCCGGCACCCGTTCGGGCCGACGCGCTCAACCGAGCGGCTCGGCCTCGAGGTCGCGCACGTGGTAGAACTCCTGGTCCCAGAGCAGGTAGATGAGCCAGGTCGGCAGGAGGTACGACTCCTGCATGAAGTTCGCCTGCGAGGCGTGGATCGTCCACCCCTCGTGCTTCTTCTGCACCGCGGCATCCATCGCGTAGTCGGGCTTCGGCTGGTTGGCGACGACGAAGGCGCCGGTCTCTCCGCCGAACGTCGCGAGCGCACCGGACGGGCTGATCGTGTAGACGAGGTGCTCGGGCCCGGCGTACGCGCCGCCCTCCTCCTCGAGCTTCGCGATCGCGAGCTCGGTGACGTGGCCCATCTGCATGTGGTCCTTGTGGCCGGTCGCGCCCGACCCGGGCCAGAAGGCGACGACGACGTCGGGCTCCACCCGCTTCATCTCGTCGGCGACACGGTCGACGAGCTCGTCCTCGTCGGCCTCGGGCACGCCGCCGTCGGGGTAGTCCCACACGACGTGGCGATCGACGCCGAGGTTGAAGCTGTTCTTCAGCGCCTCGGCCTTGCGGATCTCGCCGAGGTCCTCCTGCCGGGCGACGACCGGGGTCTGGTGTCCCGCCTCGCCCTGCGTCGCCGTGATCATCGCCGTGAACGCGCCACCCTCGTGCGCGTGCCAGAACAGGCCGTTGACGGTCTGCTCGTCATCGGGGTGGGCGAACACGCCGAGCACGCGGGTGCCGCCGAGTTCGTCGATGACCGAGTCGACGCCCTTCGCGGTGGGTTCGTAGAAGAGGTGGCGGCCGGCCCAGTAGAGTCCTCCGGCGACGGCGGCGAGGACGGCGACGACGATGAGCGCGACGGTGCGCTTGCGCATGGGTGGTGCCTTCGGGTCGGGATGCCTCGAGGCGGGGTCGCTCGGGCACGGAGGGCGGCGGCCAGCGGGGGGACACCCACGCGCCGTTTCGGGTGCGAGCATGCTAACCCGGCCGCCCGTAGGGGCCGAATCCGGCTCGGTTTCCGCCGAGGGCCCCGAGGCATCCGCGCGTGCTCAGGCCTTCTTGGCGGGCGCGATGCGCGGCAGCAGGTACTTGCCCGAGAGCCAGGCGGCGAGCGCGGTGATGATCCAGACGATGACGGCGGCGAGCACCCACGGCGCGACGCCGTCGAACGTGATGCCGTCGCCGAGGGAGGCGACGAAGAGGGCGACCGCGGTCGAGATGAGTCCGGCGACACCCGCCACCGCGGGGGCGCCGCGGTGGAAGAGGGTCTCGACGAGCCACTCGAGGAGCGCCTGCACGGCGGCGAACACGATGATCGCGACGAGGAACCCCGACCAGTGCAGGTGCATGCCCGGAACGAGCAGCGATGCGATGAAGAGGGCGAGGGCGGCGAGCAGGAGCGAGACGCCGAGCCGGATGAGGAAGCGCACCATGGCGTGAGCGTACCGCTTCCGTGCGGGGCCGGTCGGGAGGATGATGGGCGGGTGAGCGAGCCGACGGCGGTGACCCAGACGGCGCGACGGGTGCAGTCCGTCTACTTCACCCTGCTCATCGGCAACACGCTCGCGGCGTCGTTCATCTGGGGCGTGAACACGCTGTTCCTGCTCGACGCGGGCCTCTCGAATCTCGAGGCCTTCGCGGCGAACGCGTTCTTCTCGGTCGGCATGGTCATCTTCGAGGTGCCGACGGGGGTCGTCGCCGACACCCTCGGGCGACGCATGTCGTACCTGCTCGGCACCATCACCCTCGCCGCCACGACGGCCATGTACTACTGGCTCTGGGTGATCGAGGCGCCGTTCTGGGCGTGGGCCGTGGTCTCGGTACTGCTCGGCCTCGGCTTCACGTTCTTCTCGGGTGCGACCGAGGCGTGGCTCGTCGACGCCCTCACGGCGACCGGGTACACGGGCAGCCTCGAACGGGTGTTCGGCCGCGGCACGGCGCTCTCGGGCGCGGCGATGTTCATCGGCTCGATCACGGGCGGCGCTGTGGCGCAGGCGACCGACCTGGGCGTGCCGTTCATCATGCGCGCGGGCGTGCTCGTCATCATGTTCGTCGTCGCCGCCCTGCTCATGCACGACCTCGGGTTCACACCCGCGGGCCGTGCGCACCCGCTGCAGGCGACGAAGACGGTCTTCAAGGCGTCGCTGACCTACGGGCTCGGCCGCCCGCCGGTGCGATACCTCATGCTCGCGTCGTTCTTCACGACCGGCGTCGGCTTCTACGTCTTCTACGCGTTGCAGCCGTATCTCGTCGAGCTGTGGGGCGATGAGGAGGCGTACTCGATCGCCGGACTCGCGGCGGCCATCCTGTCGGGAGCCCAGGTGATCGGCGGCTACCTCGCACCGTGGGTGCGGCGTCGTTTCCGCCGGCGCACGACGACCGTCCTGCTGAGCCTCGTCGTGAGCACGGGCGTGCTCGTGGCACTCGGCCTCAACCGGAGCTTCTGGCTCGCGCTCCTGCTGCTCGTGCTCTGGGGCCTCGTCGACGCGGCCGCGGGCCCGGTGCGGCGGGCGTACCTCAACGACATGATCCCGTCGGCCCAGCGCGCGACCGTGCTCTCGTTCGACTCGCTGCTCGGCAGCGCCGGCGGTGCGGTCATCCAGCCCGTGCTCGGCCGGTCCGCCGACCTGTGGGGGTACCCGGGGTCGCTGCTCGTGAGCAGTGCGTTCCAGGTGCTCGCCGTGCCGTTCATCTGGCTCAGCCGCCGCCAGCAGTCGCCGGCCGACGTCGCGACGGGCGTCCCCGGCGAGGCGACGGCCGCCGATGCGGCCGAGCCCAAGGGCGGGCCGCAGGCCGACTGACCGGGACGCGTAGCGGTTGGGGCGCATCAGGGCCATCCCTCTTCCCGGTGGATGCCTCGGGGGTTAGCCTGTGGCGTCGGCGACGTCGCCGCGGTGAGGAGTGGGACATGTCGGTCAGGGTCGCACGCATCGTCGTCGCCCTCGGCGTGCTGCTGGCGGGTGCGATCGCCCTGAGCGGTTGCGCGGGTGCGACGTTCTCGGGCGACTCGAGGGGCGAGCCGACCGCCTCGAGCACGCCGGCCGCATCCGACTCGGCGACGACGGCTCCCGGCGCCGGCGCCGACGCCACCGGTTCCGCCGGCGACCCCGGCGTCGCCGAACGCGACCAGGAGCCGTTCTCGGACGACGCGTTCGCACTCCGTTGCCTCGACGGGCAGTTCGCGCTCGCGGTCGAACCGTTGCCCGACGAGTCGGGCGCCGGCTCCTTCGGGTTCAGCCTCGTCTTCACGAACATGTCCGACGACGCGTGCAGCTTCGACGGCTGGCCCGGCCTCATCGCGATCGCCGCCGACGGCGCCGAGGTGGGCATGCCCGCAGTCGCCGACGCCGGAACGTCGTCACTCGTCGTCGTGCCGGCCGGCGGCGTCGCGACCGCGCACGTCCGGGCGTCGCAGGCCGGCGCGTACGACTGCACGCCCGTCGACGCGTCTGGTGTCCGCGCCCGCCTCAGCCCCGACGGCGCCGACGCCGGGATCGACGCCGCGCACGCCATCACCGTGTGCGACGGCGACGGCGACGTCTCGACGATGACGATCTCGCCGCTCGTCGTCGGCTGACGTCGCCGGTCTCGCCGCGCCCGTATCGGCGCCCTGCGGAGGCGCATGAAACCGCCTGAGGGGGGTTGTACCCCGTTCGGGGGTCACGTAGCATGGCCGGACGCCTGAGCGCCGACCGGTTGCCGCGGCGCGACGAGGAGGTGCCGAGTGCGCAAGGTCCTCCTGCTGTGCGCCGCGATGGCCGTGCTGCTCGTCGGCTCGGTGTCGCTCGGCGTGGCCGTCGCGCGCACCGGCGCACCCGTGCTCTACGACGCCCGCGTGCAACCGGGGGCGGTCGACGAGCTCGACCCCGAGACGGGCACCGGTCCGCGCGTCCCCGGGGCGGACGCCGGCGACACGAGCGGTGCCGGCGAGGCGACCGCGGGCGACGACGATGCAGGTGCGCGCGGCACCGATGCGCCGGGCGGCCCGGGCGATCCCGGCAGAGGTCGAGGCCCGACCGAGCCGGTGCCGCGCCACTCGACGACGCCCGAGCCGAACGACCCGGCGCCCTCGCCCGGAACCTCGCCCGATGAACCCGGCGACGAGACGCCGCCACCCGCCGACCCCGTGCCCACGGCCGAAGAACAGGCGGCATGGCTGTCGTTCCAGCAGCTCGTGCGCGACTGCATGACGAGTGCCGGCTTCGAGTACCGCCACTGGAAGTGGTGGGAGGCCGAGTCGCCCGACCCCGAATCGCTCGCGCCGGCGATGCCCGACGACCTCACCGAGCCCGGGCAGGCCGCCTGGCGAGAGGCGCTCTACGGCACCGAGGGCGGCGAGGGATGCCTCGTGGTCGCCGTCGAGCACGACCAGCAGGAGTCGGCGACGCCCCCGCCGAGCGATGCCCCCGACGCCGGCGCGCCCGACGGCGAATCGTCCGGCGTCGAGGCGCCCCAGGGCGCCGAGGGCGTCGAGGGCTGAGCAGTAGTCAGGCGAGCGTCTCGACGCGCCCGTTCAGCTCCGAGGCATCCTTCGACCAGAGGGCGACGACCTCGTCGGCGAGCCGTTCCTCGAGGCCGGCGAGCCCCTTCACCCGGAAGGTGACGGCAGCACCTGCGGGCGCCTCCTTGGCGAGGCCGTGCGCGAGCGACTGCATCCACGACTCGCTCGCGGCCTTGACGGCCGTGTAGTTCGCACCGCCCGCGGTGGGGCGCTCGACGGTCGTCGAAGAGACGATGGCGATGCGGCCGGCGGGGGAGGCGATGAGGTCGTCCCAGAGCGCCCGGCTCACATGGCGCAGCGCCGAGAAGGAGCGCTCGAGCACGCGGTAGTCCTCTTCGGTCTGCCCCGGAATGCCTCCGCCGCCGCGCCATCCGCCGACGAGGTGGACGATGCCGTCGACGTCGCCCACGCGACCGTGCACGCGCATCGCGAGCGGCCAGACCTGCATCTGGTCGGTGAGGTCGGCGACCTCGGTCACGATGCCGGGCAGCTCCGCCGCCATCTCGTCGAGCCGGCCGCGGTCGCTGCCGACGGCGACGACGCGGGCACCCGCCTCGAGGAGCGCGCGGGCGACGGCCCGGCCCGAGGCGCTCGTGGCACCCGCGATGAGCACGGTGCGCCCTGCGGCGCCGGTGGGGTGGTCGGTCATGTGGGGCTCCTCGTCGAGCTGAGTGGAAGCGTGATCCAGGAGAAAGGAAGCTGCTCAGGACGAAACCGCAGATTCCGTCCTGAGCAGCGTACGTCTTCCTGAAACGGTGGGGTCAGACCTCGGTCTTGGCCGTGATGCCGACGGTCGACTCGATGACGGGCTTCATCTTCTTGTCGAGCGCCTCGAAGAACATCGAGAGCGGGAACTCGTCGTCCATCACGAGGTCGGTGTAGCCCTTGGGCGGGCCGGCGAGCACCTCGCGCGGCAGGCCCTCGGCCCAGACCGACGCCGGGTTCGGCGTGACGACCGACGAGACGAGCTCGTAGGCCTTGAGCCAGTGCACCGTCTTCGGGCGGTCGATCGACTCCCAGTAGAGCAGGTCGATCGCGTCGCCGAGCTCGACGACCGCGTCGGCGACCTTGTCCCAGTCGAAGCTGAGCTCGACGTCGCGCCATTCGAGCACGTGCTTCTTGTGCAGCCAGGCGAACAGCAGCTGGCCGCCGAGGCCGTCGTAGTTGCGCACGCGCGAACCGGTGATCGCGAAGCGGAAGATGCGGTCGAAGATGACCGCGTACTGCACGAGCTTGCCGGCCCGGCGCATCTGCTCCTCGACGTCGGTGAGCTCCTCGCCCTTGGCCAGGCGGGCGTCGAGCCCGCGCTGGATCTTCACCGACTCGCGGAAGGCGGTCAGGTCGCAGCGCAGCTCTTCCAGCGAGTAGAGGAAGAACGGCATGCGCTGCTTGATCATGAACGGGTCGAACGGCAGGTCGCCGCGCATGTGGGTGCGGTCGTGGATGATGTCCCACATCACGAAGGTGCGCTCGGTGAGCTCCTGGTCGGTGAGCATCTCGGCCGCGTCGGCGGGCAGTTCGAGCTTCGTGATGTCGCTCGCGGCGCGCACGACCTTGCGGTAGCGGGCGGCCTCGCGGTCCTGGAAGATGGCGCCCCACGTGAACGGCGGGATCTCGCGCATCGCGACGGTCTCGGGGAAGAGCACCGCCGAGTTGGTGTCGTAGCCGGGCGTGAAGTCGACGAGGCGCAGCGACACGAAGAGCTTGTTGCCGTAGTCGCCGGCCTCGAGGGCCGCGATGAACTCGGGCCAGATCGTCTCGACGACGAGCGCCTCGACGTGGCGGTCGAGCGAGCCGTTCTGCGTGTACATCGGGAAGACGACGAGGTGGCGGATGCCGTCGATGCGGTGACGCTGCGGCTGGAACTCGACGAGCGAGTCGAGGAAGTCGGGGACCTCGAGGCCCGCGGCCTGCCACTTGCGGAAGTCTGCCTGGAGCGCGGTGAGGTACGCGGCCTCGTGCGGGAAGCGCGGCGCGAGCGCGGCGACCGACTCGACGATGGCGTCGACGAGGGCGGATGCCTCGGCCTTGTCGGCCTCGACGGGGACGGAGCCGTCCTTCACCTGGAGCGACTGGAGCTTCGTCGCGGACTCCTTGAGGCGGAGCCAGGACGGGTCGTTCTCGACGCCGTCGGCGAGGGCGATCTGCTCGGGCGTGACGTCCTCGAGGACCTCGGGTTCGCCGACGATGGGGTCGATCGTGATGTTCGACATTGTGAACCTCCGTTCCTCGTTGAGGGATCCGATACTGCTGATGGGTGATGGCGCGCGGCATGAATCGCCGCACAACTCAAGGCTACGAGGCATCCGCTCGCGATTGATTGCGTCCCTACGCGGGAATGCTGCGTTCGGGCTCGATCCGGCGATCGAGATCGCCAAGTCGGCGCAACGGCCGCAGCCGAGCAATCATGAGAATACCTCAGCGCCTGCCCCGACCGCCCTCGGTGCCTGCACGCCTCCGGACCCGCGCCGGAACCGACCGCAGGTCCGGTGGGCGTCCTGATGTCGAGGGTCCCGCCGATCCGTAATTTGAGGATCGTTCAGATCCCCGTCAACCCCCGACAGAACAGGAGAGGACCATGAACATCAAGAAGGGCGGAGCCGCTGCGATCGGCGCCGCCGTGATCATCATCTCGATCAGCGGGTGCGCCGGAGTGCGTTCGCAGGTCGAGCAGGGCTCGGGCGCCGCGAGCATCACCTCGCTGCAGACCCAGCAGGACAGCGCCCGTCGCGAGGCCGCCCTGCAGCGGACCGCCGCCCACGGCGGCGTGCAGCAGCGCGCGACCACCTCGCTCGAGGCGCAGCAGGACGCCGCTCGTGCGGAATCCGCACAGCAGCGGGCCGCTCGTACCGAGAAGGGCGAACAGGCCGTGCAGCAGTCGTTCGACTCGCGCGCCTTCGACGCGGTGAGCCTGCAGCAGCAGGCGATCCGCGAACGCCTCGGAGAGCGTCGCGTCACGGTCTCGATCCCCGAACTCATGCGTCAGCAGAAGCAGGCCGAATCGGTCGGCGAGGCCGGCACGAACGCCGCCGACCAGCAGGGGCAGCGCCTCGCGCAGTACGCCGAGCAGTTCACCGCCCACGAGAACGCGACCCCGGTGCCCACCCCGTCGCCGCGACCGATCTCACCGCGCAATCGATGAGCCGCGACCGAGAGCGGGGCTCGTGCCTGACCGGCCGACCCCGCTCTCGTGCTGCGCTGAGGCAGCGGTGCTGATCGCACGATGCGTTCGTGGAGACGGGGCATAGCCGACCCATAGCCTTCACCCGTATCGTCGAGGCTCGGGTCGCATGCCGTCGGCCCGCGGGGCTCGCTCCCGAGCACCCGTCGTGAACGATCCGAATCGAGTCGCCCGCATGACCACTGCCCGTCCGTCCGCCCCCATTGCGCTGATCCTGCCCACGATCGCGCTCGCCGGCTCGGTGGTCGTCACCGTGATCGGCGCCCTCTCCACGAACTCGGCGACCGCGACCCTGAACGCCGCGCTCACGAGCCAGACCGGCACCGCGGCCGACGTCTACGGCAGCCAGTCGGCGATCGTCGCCTCGAGCGGCCTCGTCACCGCCGGAATCGTCGGAATCGTCGTGTCGCTCGCCCTCTTCGGTGCGCTGATCGGCTTCGGCGCCCTCTCCAAGCCCGCGGCCGAAGCGCCGGCCGACGAGGTCGAGTCGATCGACGACGACGAGTTCGACGCCGAGCCGGTCGCGGCGCCGGTGCTCGACGAGGCGACGGCCGCCGAGCCGGTCGCCGCCGCGCCCGCCACCGACGATGACGCCGCCGCCGAGCCGGTCGCCGCCGGGGCATCCGCACCGGCCGAGGCGCGCGACGCCGGAGACGAGCCCGCGCGAGCCTGACCGCTCCCTCCGTCGAAGGGCCCCCCGCACGCCGCGCGTGCCGGGGCCCTTCGCGTTCAGAGGCTCTTCGCCATGTGCAGCGACGCCGCCTCGAAGCCGAGGCTCTCGTACAGCTCGATCGCGGGCAGGTTGTAGGCGAAGACGTTGAGGCCGAGCGTCGGCGAGCCGTGCTCGCGCGCCACCTCTTCGGCGTGCTGCATGGCGGCACGCCCCAGGCCGCGCCGGCGGAAGGGCTCGCGCACGTGCACGTCCCACACCCACCAGGCGTCGCCGCCCTCGGCCCACGGGCCGAGCCAGAGCCAGCCGGCATCCTCGCCGTCGACGAAGATCGCGAGCAGCACATGACCTGGCTTCATCTCGCCGTCGGCGAAGAAGCGATTCGTCGACGCCTCGACGGCCGCCTTCGCCTCCGACGGGGTGTCGCCGGCGCGCAGCCGCGCCGCCTCGTAGTAGGCCATCGACTCGGGCAGCCACATGCGCAGGTCGTCGCCCGTGATCGGGCGGAATTCGACGACCTGGTCGTCGGCTGCTGCTGGCTCGGTCTCGGTGATCGCTTCGCTCATCGCTCCATCGTGGCCGATGCCCCGCCGAGAGGGAAGGGCCGCGGTAGCGTACCGGCATGACGGATGCCTCGCCCGCGGCCCAGGGCGCCGACGCCGTGCGCGCCGCGCTCGCAGAGGCGGCCGACCCCGACCGGGTACCGCAGCTCGCACGGTTCTTCAAGACCGGCCCCGGAGGCTACGCCGAAGGCGATCGCTTCATCGGGGTGACGGTGCCCGAGACCCGCGCGGTCGTGCGCCGCTTCACCGAGCTGCCCCCCGCCGAGGTCGATGAGCTCCTCGACAGCCCCGTCCACGAGCACCGCCTCGCGGCACTGCTCGTCATGGTCGCGCAGTTCGGCCGCGCGAGCCGCACGCGCACGCGCGACGAGGCGGCTCGGCTGCGACTGCACGACGCCTACCTCGCGGCGGTGCGACGCGGTCGCGTCGACAACTGGGATCTCGTCGACAGCTCGGCCGAGGTGCTCGTCGGCGAGGTGCTCTTCACGAGCGCCCCCGTCGAGCAGGTCGAACCTGCGCTCGTCGTCGAGCTCGCGGCATCCCCTTCGGTATGGCCGCGCCGCGTCGCGGTGCTCGCGACGTTCGCGGCGACGAAGGCGGGCGATGCCCGCCCGGCGCTCGCGATCTCCGAGCGGCTGCTCGACGATCGCCACGACCTCATCCACAAGGCGGTCGGCTGGATGCTGCGCGAGGCGGGCAAACGGGTGGACCGGGCCGAACTCACCCGGTTCCTCGACGAGCACGCGGCCCGGATGCCGCGCACGATGCTCTCGTACGCGACCGAGCACCTGACGCCCGACGAGCGGACGGCCTACCGCGCGATGCGCTGACCTCGCGGATCCCCGCCGGGTCGTGCCTCTGGCGGGTCGCCGCGAGCGGGTGCAGTCTGGAACCCACGAGACGAGGGGGTTCTCACATGCAGGTCGACATCATCCACCACGAGCCGCCCTATCGGGTCGGGGTCTTCATCGGCAGCCTCGCGAGCGACTCGATCAACCGCACGCTCGCGAAGGCGCTCATGCGAATCGCGCCCGAGGAGTTCGCGTTCGACGAGATCGTCTACCGCGACCTCCCGCTCTACAGTCGCGACTACGACCCCGACTACCCGCAGGTCGCGCGCGACTACAAGGCCGCGATCCAGGCGTCGGATGCGCTGCTGTTCGTCACGCCCGAGTACAACCGCTCGGTGCCGGGCCCGCTCAAGAACGCGATCGACTGGGCGAGCCGCCCCTGGGGCGAGAACGCGCTGACCGGGCGTCCGTCGGCCGTCATCGGCGCCTCGCCGGGGGCGCTCGGCACGGCGGTCGCCCAGCAGAGCCTGCGCAGCATCCTGAGCTTCTGCAACGCGCCGCAGATGAACGCGCCGGAGGCGTACATCCACGTGACGCCCGGGCTCATCACCCCCGACGGCGAGGTGACGGTCGAGAGCACCGAGGAGTTCCTGCGGGTGTTCATGCGGCGCTTCCTCGAGTTCACGACGCGCGTGCTCACGGTGCTGCCGCGGCCCGACTGACGCGACGGGCGAGTCGGGCCGCGCGGGCGGAGTCGGCTAGAGCCCGTGCTCGTCGAGCCAGCGGCGGAGGGCTGCGCCGACCTCGTCGGCCCGTTCGACGCTCGGCAGGTGCGCGGTGCCCGCGACGCGGATCCCGGTCGCGTGCGGCACGGACTCGACGATCGCCTCGTACTGCACGGCGAAGGGCGTGAGGTCGTGCTCGCCCACGATCGCGAGGGTCGGCACGGCGATCTCGCCGAGGCGCTCGGCAGCGGGCGGGTCGAGCGGCACCTGCTCGCCGTCGTCGGCCACGTGCGCGATGTTCGGCTCGGCGAGCTCGTGCGCCCGGGCGAGGAACGCCGGGTCGAGGTCCGACTCGCCTCGCCCGGTGCCGACGGCGAACAGTGCCGTCTCGAGCCGGATGTACCCGGCCGGGTCGGCCAGCGGGTCGATCGCATCGACCGCGTCCATGCGATGCTGCTCGTCGGGCGTCGGCGCCACGTCGGGGTGGCCGCCGATGCGCGCTCCGATCGTGACGAGGCCGGCGACGCGGTCGGGAGCCGCGAGCGCGACGTCGATCGCGAGCGCCCCTCCGCGACTCGCACCGACGACGGTCGCCCGCTCGATGCCGAGGTGGTCGAGCAGCGCGATCGCGTCGTCGTGGTTGGCGAACGGCACCGAGAAGTCGTGGCTCGTGCCGCCGAACCCGCGCGGGTCGTAGCGCACCACGAAGTGCTGCGCGGCGAGGGCCTCGGCCTGCTCGTCCCACATGCGCAGGGTCGCGATGCCGGCCGGGATCAGCAGCAGGGCGGGGTCGGAGACGGCGCCGGCCGTCTCGTAGCGGAGTCCGGCGCCGGGGAGTTCGAGAACGGGCATCCCATGATGCTAGGGCTCGGGGCGTCGCCCCGGCGAACGGGCGCCGGGGGCGCAACGGCGTCGACCCCGCTCAGTCGTCCTTCTTCCCCTTGCCCTTGTCGTCCTTGTCGCCGTCGTTGCGGTTGCCGCCGCTGTTGCCGGGCCCGCTGTTGTCGTCGTCGGCCTCGGTCGGCGTCGGCGTCGGCGTCGCGGTCTCGCTCGGCGTGCTCGAGCCGGCCGGCGTCGTCGGCGTCGGACCGATGTCGGCCTCGCCGCCCGTGGTCACCGCACCGATGACCGCGTGCGTGATCAGCACGATCGCGACGGCGGCGATCGCGAGGGCGGCCACGACGAGGGCCGGTCGACGCCGACGCGAGCGACGATCGCCCTCGGGGGCATCGCGTTCGTCGGCCGGCATGGCCACGGTGGCCCCGGTGGCTCCGTACGCGCCGGACAAGCCGGCAGCCGTCGCGCCGGCCGCAGCCGAGCCGACCGCGACCGGCAGCACCCGCGTCGGACCCGTCGCCGTGCCGCCGGCGTCGTACGTGTCGAGGCGTCCGGCGGCGACAGCGACCTCGAGCGCCGAGGGTCGCGCCTCGGGCTCGCGCGCGGTCATCGCGCTGAGCAGCGCGACCCAGTCGGCGCCGAGCGCCTCGGGGATCTCGGGGTCGCGGACGAGCCTGGCGCCCGCCGCCTCGGCCGCGGGGCCGGGGAACGCGGTGCGGCCCGTGCGCGCCTCGAGCGCGAGCAGCCCGAGCGAGTACACGTCGGAGGCCGGGCCGGCCGGCGTGCCCCCGACCTGCTCGGGGCTGACGTATCCGGGGGTCCCGACGAGCAGCCCGGTGCGGGTGAGCCGGGCGTCGTCGATGAGCCGGGCGATGCCGAAGTCCGCGAGCTTCGCGTTCCACGTGCGCGCGGGCAGGTGAGCCGGTTCGAGCAGCACGTTCGCGGGCTTCACGTCGCGGTGCACGATGCCGCGGTCGTGGATGACGTGCAGGCCTTCGCCGAGGTCGGCGAGCATCCCGGCCGCGTCGGCCGCGTCGAGCGGCCCGTGCCGAAGCGCCTCGCGGAGGTCGCGTCCCTCGACGAGCTCCATCACGAGGTATTCGCGCCCGGTCGCGGGGTCGCGGGCGGCGTCGTACAGGCGGACGAGCGCTCGGTGCTGGAGGCTCGCCAGCAGCGCGACCTCCGAACGCCGTCTCGCGGCGTCGTCGATGCCCTCCGCGGCCTCGGCGAACAGCTTGACCGCGACGGCGCGGCCGAGCGACTCGTCGTGGGCGCGGTAGACGCTCGCCATGCCGCCTCGGCCGATGAGCGCCTCGAGCCGGTAGCGCCCGCCGAGCACCGCCCCGATGAACGGGTCGGCGCCGGGATGGTGCGTGCTCGTCACGTCTTCGAGCGTATCCCGCTCGCCTGCGTCATGACTGGGGGTTGCGGTCGGGGCGAGTCAGCCGAAGATCATCGGCAGGTCGCCGTCGTCGTCGCCGAGTTCGAGGTCGACGAGCACCGGCACGTGGTCGCTCGGGGCGTCGCCCTTGCGCTCGTTGCGGTGGATCGACGCGCCGGTCACGGCGTCGGCGAACGCCTTCGAGCCGAGGATGAAGTCGATGCGCATGCCCTCGTTGCGCGGGAACCGCAGCTGCTTGTAGTCCCAGTAGGTGAAGAGCCCCTCGGGCACGTGCGGCCGCACCACGTCGGAGAGCCCCGCGCCCTCGAGCGCGAAGAACGCAGCCCGCTCTTCGGGCGACACGTGGGTGGTCTGGCCGACGACGACGGTCGGGTCGCCGTTGTCGACGTCGAACGGCGCCACATTGAAGTCGCCCATGAGCGCGAACGGACGCTCGGGGTGGGCCGTCGTCTCGGCGCGGGTGTACTCGGTGAGCGCGGCGTACCAGTCGAGCTTGTAGGTGAGGTGCGGGTCGCCGAGCGCGCGGCCGTTCGGCACGTAGAGGCTCCAGAGCCGCACATCGTCGACGGTGGCGCCGATCGCCCGTGCCTCTTTCGGCAGGTCGGGCCCGTCGTGGCCCTTCAGGAAGCCCGGCATGCCGGGGAACTCGATCTCGACGTCGCGGATCGGCGTGCGACTCGCGATCGCGACCCCGTTCCACTGGTTGAGCCCGTGCAGCGCGAGCTCGTAGCCGGCCTGCTCGAACGCCTCGTGCGGGAACTGCTCGGGCTTGCACTTGATCTCCTGCATGGCCAGCACGTCGACGTCTTCGCGCACCATCCAGTCGACGACACGGCCGACGCGGGTGCGGATCGAGTTGACGTTCCAGGTGGCGATGCGCATGGGTTCCAGCGTAGGTCAGGCCGGCGACACCACGAGCCGCGTCAGTCGCCGCTGCGCGCGAGCACCGGCACCACGATCCAGACCGCCGCGACGGCGATGAGCGCGACGGCGATCGCGATGAAGCCGGCCTCGCGGCTGACCGCGACGTCGAAGATGAGCCCGGCGACGCCGACCGCGAGCAGCGACACGACGCCGAGCAGCACGAACAGGATCCGGTTTCCCGTGCGCACGAGGCGATCCTTCTGGCGGCGCCCGTAGAGCATGCGGTGCAGGATCACGGGTGCGAGCCCGAGCACCGTGGCGAGGCCGGCGAGCCCGACGAGCGTCAGGTAGAGCACGAGCTCGTACTCGTCGAGGTCGGCGAAGCGGGGCTGGAAGGCGGCCGCCAGCAGGAAGCCCGAGATGAGCTGCGTGCCCGTCAGCACGGAGCGCAGCTCCTGCAGGATGTCCGCCCAGTTGCGGTCGAGGCGCTCGGTCGGCGTCTCGTTCCGCGCGGCGGAGGTGTCGGTGGCCATACGCGATCGTATCGCCGCGGCATCCGGTCGGTTCAGGCCCTTGCCCGCGACCCGCCCGCTATGGCAGGGCCGGTGAACTGCCAGAATGGTTGCGCCGCCACCCGGCGGCAGCGGAGTCCGATGGGGGAGCGTCCATGGCTGCAGGTTTCAGCGTCGAGGGCGTCGACGGGCTGCCCGAGATCTCGAAGGGCGACGACCTCGCCGCGCTCATCGCGGGGGCGACCGACCTCGCCGACGGCGACATCCTCGTCGTGACGTCGAAGATCGTCTCGAAGGCCGAGGGGCGCGTCGTCGAGGCATCCGACCGCGAAGCCGCGATCACCGCCGAGACCGTGCGCGTCGTCGCGACGCGCGAGTACGACGGCGGCATCACCCGCATCGTCGAGAACCGGCAGGGCATCGTGGGTGCCGCCGCCGGGGTCGACGCCTCGAACGCGCCCGACGGCACCGTGCTGCTGCTGCCCGTCGATCCCGACGCCTCCGCACGCGATCTCGCGACCGGCCTGCGCGCGCTCACCGGGCACCGCGTGGGCGTCATCCTCTCCGACACGCTCGGCCGGCCCTGGCGCGAGGGGCAGACCGACCTCGCGATCGGCGCGGCCGGCGTGCACGTCTTCGACGACCTGCGGGGCGGCACGGATGCCTCGGGCAAGCCCCTCTCCGTGACGATGCCGTGCGTGGCCGACGAGATCGCCGGCGCCGCCGAGCTCGTGAAGGGCAAGTCGTCGGGGGTGCCGGTCGCCATCGTCCGGGGGCTCGACCGCTACGTCGGCGACCTCGACCTGCCCGGTGCGCGCTCGATCCAGCGGCCGAGCGAGCGCGACCTGTTCCGGCAGGGCGCCGACGAGGCGTACGACGAGGGGTACCGCGCCGGATTCGACGAGGCCCAGGCCGAGGGGTCGCTCCGCTCCACCTCGGAGGACTTCGAGTAGGGCGCCGCCCATCGGCGCATCGGCTTCGGCTTTTGGATCCAAACCCTGTGCCCGCTGCCGGTTCTTCCGATACATTCGGTTGCCATGAGCGAACTCACCGCCCCGACGGGCCGGACCCCGGGCTCCGGGCTCGACGCCGACGCCCTGCAGCAGCTCGCCGGCAAGCACCAGACGGGCTATCGCTCGGTCGGCGTGATGGTCTACGACATCCTGCGCGATGCGATCCTCAACGGCACGCTGCCGCCGGGGCAGAAGCTGCGGCAGGAGACGCTGGCCGAGTCGATCGGCGTCTCGCGACTGCCGGTGCGCTCGGCGCTCATCCAGCTCGAGGCCGACGGGCTCGTCGAGTTCCACGAGCGGCGGGGCGCCGTGGTGAAGTCGCTCTCGGCCGACGTCGCGCGCGAGGTGTACGACATCCGTACACTCCTCGAGGTCGAGGCGCTGCGTCGCTCGATGGCCGAGATGACCCCTGAGCGCCTCGAGCGGCTGCATGCGCTCGGGCGCACCGCCGACGCCGAGGAGGAGGGCGCCGACTTCGTCGACGCGCGCACCGAGTTCTACGCCGAGCTCTACGACGCCGCCCGCCGGCCCGTGCACTGGGAGATGATCGAGCAGCTGCGCCTCAAGGTCGGCCGGTACGTGCTCGGCTGGCGTCTCGTCGACGGCGCGGAGCACGGGCACTCGCATGAGGAGCTCATCGCGGCCGTCGAGGGCGGCGACGTCGAGCACGCCGTCGGCGTGCTGCGCTCCCACCTCGAGCACGTGCGCGACGCGGTGCTCGAGTTGCTCGACCGCGAATCGGCCCCGGCGCCCGCGCGCCGCTGACGCGGACGGCGCGAGTGCGAGGCGTCCGCGTGCTCTTGCTTTTTGGATCCAGTATCCGAAACAATGATTCACGACGCACACGAGGAAATGCCTCGGCGTGACGCCGCCCGGTCGACCCGCGAGAGGATGGAGGAGTGTCAGTGCACATCGGCTACGCCGCCATGCTCGAGCAGTTCCCTCCCGCCGAGGCGGTCGCGCTCGCCGCGCTCGCCGAGCAGCACGGGTTCACCGGGGTCATGGCGACCGACCACTTCCAGCCCTGGACTCCTCGCCTGGGGCAGGCCTCGCACGTCTGGAGCGTGCTCGGCGCGCTCGGCGAACGCACCCGCGGCGACTTCGGTCCGGGCGTGACGACGCCGACCTTCCGCACCCACCCCGCGGTCGTCGCCCAGGCCAGCGCGACGCTCGCCTCGATGTACCCCGGCCGGCACTGGCTCGGCATCGGCTCGGGCGAGGCGCTCAACGAGCACGTCGTCGGCCAGTACTGGCCCGAGGCGCCCGACCGCATCAACCGCATGTTCGAGGCCGTCGAGCTCATCAGGAAGCTGTTCACCGCCTCGATCGCCGGCCGCGACGTGCGCCACGCCGGCCCGAGCTTCAAGCTCGAGACGACCCGGCTCTGGACGATGCCGCCGGTCGCCCCCGAGATCTACGTCGCGACCGCCGGGCCCGTCACCGCGCGCCGTGCCGGCCGCGTCGCCGACGGGCTCATCACGACGACCGGGCCGATGGACCGGCTCGAGGCGCTGCTCGCGCGCTTCGCCGACGGTGCGCGCGACGGCGGCCGCGACGTGCGGCGCATGCCGAAGATCCTGCAGCTGCACCTGTCGTGGGCCTCGACCGATGGCGACGCGATGCGCAACGCGCTCACCGAATGGCCGATCGCGGGCATGCGGTTCGGGCGCAGCGACATCCGTTCGCCGTTCGAGTTCGAGCAGCTCGCGCGCACGGTGCGCCCCGAGGACTTCGAGGGCCGTATGGTCGTGTCGGCCGACCCCGACCGGCACCGGGCCGAGATCCAGCGGTACCTCGACCTCGGCTTCGATCGCATCTACCTGCACAACGTCGGGCGCAACCAGGCCGAATGGCTCGAGGTCTTCGGCCGCGAGGTGCTTCCGGGGCTGCGCGCATGAGCGGCGCCGGCATGGATGCCTCGGCCGAGTCGCTCCCGCCGGCCGGGCCGACCGCGCAGGCGCGATCGGCCGACTGGACCGTCGTCGTCCCCGTCAAGGCGTTCGCCGCGGCGAAGACCCGGCTCGGGCCCGTCGTACCCGCCGAGGCGCGTGCCGCCCTCGCCAGGGCGTTCGCGCTCGACACGATCGCGGCGGCACGCGCCGCTCGCAACGTCGGTCGCATCGTCGTCGTCACCGGCGAGGTCGACCTCGGGTCGCCGCTGCCCGACGGCGTCGAACTCGTGCGCGAACCGCAACCGGCACCGGCCGAAGGCCACGCCCCACCGGACGGCGCCCAGGCGGGCTCGCCCGCCCGCCCCGCCCCGACCGGGCTGACCGCCGCGATCGACGCGGGGGTCGACCACGCCCGCACCCACGGGCTCGCACCGGTCGCGGTGCTGCTCGGCGACCTGCCCTCCCTCCGCACGAGCGAGCTCGAGTTCGCGCTCGAGGCCGCCGCCAGGCATCCACTCGCCTTCGTCGCCGACGCCGACGGAACCGGCACGACCCTCGCGACCGCCGCGGAGGGCGTGCCCATGCGCCCCGCGTTCGGCGAGCAGTCGGCGGCACGGCATCGCGAGGCCGGCTTCGCCGACCTCGCGGGCAGCGCCCCCTTCGCGAGCCTCCGCCGCGACGTCGACACCGTCGAGGCGCTCGAGCGCGCCCTGCAGCTCGGCGTCGGCGGGCGCACGGCCGAAGCGGTCGCCGTGCTCGCCGAGGGATCGCTGCCGCACACCGGGTTTCGACCGGCTCAACCAGCAGAAAGAAGGAGCACGACATGACCCTCACCCTCGGATACAAGGCCAGCGCCGAGCAGTTCGACCCGCGCGAGCTCGTCGAGATCGCCGTCGCCGCCGAAGGGCACGGCATGGAGTCGGTGTTCACGAGCGACCACTTCCAGCCGTGGCGCCACACCGGCGGGCACGCGCCGTTCTCGCTCGCGTGGATGGCCGCGGTCGGCGAGCGCACCTCGACCGTGAAGATCGGCACGAGCGTGATGACGCCGACGTTCCGCTACAACCCGGCGGTGCTCGCCCAGGCGTTCGCGTCGCTCGGCGTGCTCTACCCCGACCGCATCATCGCGGGCTTCGGCTCGGGCGAGGCGCTCAACGAGATCGCGACCGGCTTCCGCGGCGCGGGCGAGCAGGACTGGCCCGAGTTCCGCGAGCGCTACGCCCGGCTCCGCGAGTCGGTGCGCCTCATGCGCGCGCTCTGGAAGGACGAGGGGCAGGTCAGCTTCGAGGGCGAGTACTACTCGACGCACGACGCCTCCATCTACGACCGGCCGGATGTCGCGGTGCCGGTGTACATCGCGGCAGGCGGACCGCAGGTCGCGAAGTACGCCGGGCGTGCCGGCGACGGCTTCATCTGCACGTCGGGCAAGGGCGCCGAACTCTATGTCGACCAGCTCATGCCGGCGGTTCGCGAGGGCCTCGCGGCGCGCGACGACGGTCGCACCTTCGACGAGTACGACCGCATGATCGAGATCAAGCTCTCGTACGAGGAGGACCTCGACACCGCGCTCGGCAACACCCGGTTCTGGTCGCCGCTGTCGCTCTCGAAGGAGCAGAAGCATGACATCACCGACCCGGTCGAGATGGAGCGCGCCGCCGATGCGCTGCCGATCGACGTGATCGCCAAGCGCTGGATCGTGGGCACCGACCCCGACCGGGTGACCGAGCAGATCGGGCAGTACATCGACTGGGGCTTCAACCACCTCGTGTTCCACGCGCCCGGGCACGACCAGCGCCGCTTCCTCGAGCTGTTCGAGCGCGACCTGGCGCCGCGGCTGCGGGCGCGCGGCTGAGGCGGGCTGTGCGGGCCCGCCCGCCGGTCGACATGTCGGAGGATTCGCTCGTTCAGCGCTGAGTTGAGCGGTTCGCGGCAGATTCTCCGACATTTCGGCCGGGCGAGCTCAGCTGATCGGCAGACGCTTCGGCGTGAAGGTGGGCTCAGTCGGCTGGGCGCCGCGCCGGGGCAGCCTGGCGGCGGAGTTGAGATAGAGGAACGCGAGCACGCCGAACTCGACCAGGCTGAAGACGCTGACGACCAGGGCGGTCCTGGGGGCGGTCGGGCCTGAGAGTTCGAACACGAGACCCAGCAGGGAGGAGACGGTGACCACGGCGAACAACACGCCGAGGTTTCGCGAGAGCGTCCGTCGCGCGGTCATTTGCCACCACGGTCGAGGGGGCGCGATGGGCTCGCCGCGGCCACGGAAGATGCGGGCGCCGTAGAGCACGGCGACGATCGTCCAGACGGTACTGATCGTCATGAACCAGGCATCGCTCATTCCGATCGCTGTCGCGGCCGGTGCCGGAATCGGCAGCAAGTACGCGGCGACGACATACACGAGCTTCCAGCCCCAGTGGGTGATCCTGAGATCGAGGATTCGGCGCAACGGTGCTCCCTGCAGTGCGGTGGAGCAACGATAGCGTGCCTTCGGCTGAACGACGTGCAAGAATCCCTCGCGTGAGCAGCCACCCACCGCCGCCCGACTCCGTTCAGCCGGGTTGGTAGGCGGACCCCATCGCGGGCGACATGCTGCGTTGGTGGGATGGGGCCGGAGTGGTCGGAAACCGAGTTCAAGCTCGCTCGCCCGGTGATCCCGGCCCTGACGACACAAGTTCGACGGGATCCGGCTCGGCCCATTCGGCCGGATCGGTACGCTGTTCGACATCGCCATGTGCGGAGTGCTCGTCGTCGGCGGACTCGTGATCGCCCTGACGGCGCACCCGTTCGGATGGGGTCTGATGGCCGCCGGCATCGGGCTCGAGCTCGTCTTCATCGCCGTGGCGATCGTGGTTCGTCGGGTCACGTGCCGCAGCGCCTCACGAGGGCGATCTGGGGTCGACGAGTCCGAGCGGCGCTGAATCAGCACGAACCGCAGCGATGAGTCCGCTGACGAGCCCCCGCACTCACCCCGCCGGCTCGACCACCAGCCCCGTGCCGCCGCCGCGGCGCATTGGTTCGGCTGCCGCCGTCATGAGCCCGTCGGCGTCGACCTCGATCGCCGCGACGGCGCCGATCTCGGCCGAGGTCGAGAACGTGTGCCCGTACTCGGCGAGCGCCGCCTCGTAGGCCGCCCGGAACGCCGGCTCCGCCGCGACCGCCGCGGTGTTGCGCTGCGAGGCGCGCGGGGCTGCGACCGCCTCGGGCAGGGTCATGCCGAGGTCGATGCGGTTCACGAGCACCTGTGCGACGGTCGTGATGATCGTCGACCCGCCGGGCGAACCGACGACGTAGCGCACCTCCCCGCCGTCGAGCACGATCGTCGGCGACATCGACGAACGCGGGCGCTTGCCCGGTTCGACGATGTTCGGGTCGGCCGGGTTCGGCACGAAGCTGAAGTCGGTGAGCTCGTTGTTGAGCAGGAACCCGCGCCCGGGCACCGTCATGCCCGAGCCACCGGTCTGCTCGATCGTGAGCGTGTACGCCACCGCGTTGCCCCACTGGTCGACGACCGAGAGGTGCGTGGTCGAGATGTTCTCGGTGTCGAGCGGCTCGTCGAGCGCGGCCGTCGCGCAACCGGCCGCATCGAGCGGTGCAGGGGGAACGGGCTTCACCGACGCGGCATCCGGGTCGATCACGCAGGCCCGCGCGTCGGCGAACGACTGGCTCAGCAGCGTCTCGGTCGGCACGTCGACGAAGGCGGGGTCGCCGACGTAGGCGTTGCGGTCGGCGAAGGCGTGCGCCGTGGCCTCGAGGTACAGGTGCAGCGCCTGCACGGGGTCGGCGCCCGCGAGATCGAAGTTCTCGAGGATGTTCAGCGACTCGCCGACGGTCGTGCCGCCCGACGACGAGGGGGCCATGCCGTAGACGTCGAGACCCCGGTACTCGACGTGCGTCGGCGCCTGCTCGAGCACCTCGTACTCGGCGAGGTCATCGGCGGTCAGATATCCCGGGTAGACCGGCAGGGTCGCATCGGGGGTGGTGATCGGCGCCTGCGCGACGGCGGCCATCTCGTCGGCGAGTGCACCCTCGTAGAACACGTCGGTACCGCCGAGCGCGATCTGGCGCATGGTGCGTGCGAGGTCGAGGTTCTTGAAGACGCTGCCGACCTTCGGTGCGTCGCCACCCGGCAGGAAGAGCTCGGCCGTGGCGGGGAAGGCCGCGAACCTCGCCTGGTTGGCGAGCGTCTGGTCGCGGAACGTCTGGTCGACGACGAACCCCTTCGTCGCGAGCAGGATGGCCGGCTGGAGTGCGTCGCGCAGCGACGTCGTGCCGAACTCGTCGAGCGCGGCCTCCCAGGTCGCGAGGGTGCCCGGCGTGCCGACGGAGAGCCCCGAAGAGACCGCGTCGGCGAACGCGTAGGGCGCGCCCGTCGCCGGGTCGATGAAGGCGTCGCTCGGCATCGCGGCGGGTGCGGTCTCGCGACCGTCGATCGTCGACACCTCGCCGGTCTCGGCGTCGAAGTAGACGAGGTACCCGCCGCCGCCGATGCCGGCGCTGTACGGCTCGGTCACCCCGAGCGCGGCAGCGGTGGCCACTGCCGCGTCGACCGCGTTGCCTCCGTCGCGCAGCACCTCGAGGCCGACGGCGCTCGCCGAGGCATCCACCGACGAGACCGCACCGCCGAACCCGGTCGAGGTCGCCGGGGCCGGTGGTGCCGGCCGCCCGGTGACGGCGGTCCCCGCTGCGGCGGTGTCGGCCGTCGCACCGGTCGGTGCGGCGAACGCCGCGAGCGAGAGCGCCGCGGCGATGGCGATGATGCTGCGGCCGGCCGCGAAGCGGCCGCGATCGACGTTGACCATGGGGACCCCCCGAAGTGGTGACATCTGCGCGTTCGCCCTCACGCTAGACCCGGGGCGCGGGGGCGGCAAGCCCCTTTGTGCCTTCGCGGGGTCAGTGCAGGCCGGGCCGGTTCACGCTCGGCGGGATCGCGCAGTAGTCGTAGTAGTACCGGGTCGGCACGGCCGGATCGCTCACGTCGACGATGACGGACGCACCGGAGTGCGGCAGCTCGTCGCCCGCGAGCGTCCACACCGAGAAGTGCCAGACGCCGCGCACCGTGTCGTCGAGCAGGTGTCGGCCGTCGACGACGAGCACTACGTCGTCGCCCTCGGCGCCTACCAGCGTGCGGGCACGGAAGGGGTCGACGAGTTCGGCCCGCAGGGTCGCCTCGTCGACCGTGCCGACACTGCTGCGCACGACGGTCGTGCCGTGCCGGTGGCCCGCCGTGCTCGCGTCGGTCGGGCCGGGTGCGAGGGCGAGGCGGGCGGCGACCGCCGCCGCCAGCTCATCCGCCAGGCGAGCGGATGCCTCGGGGTCGGCGCCGTCGACCGCGATGAGGCGGCGCCCGCGGCGGGCGTTGTGCAGGAACTCGTCGGCGATCCACTCGATCGTCGGCAGCGGGCCGACCTGCATCGGGCTCATGCGCCAAGGCTACGCCGGTCGTTCGCCGCATTGCCGTGCCGTGCCGTGCCGTGCTCCTGCACGTGCAGCGGGGCCCCGCTCGACCCGGGCTGATGGTCGCCGAATTCGTGCGGTCGGAGGTCCGGTAGCGGCGATGCAGCGGTCTCCGCCTCGGCGTGCTGAGGCGTGGTCGCTCCGTGCGCGGTGTGGATTTGTGGATGTGTGGACGTGCGCGGTGTGGATTTGTGGATGTGTGGACGTGCGCGGTGTGGATTTGTGGATGTGTGGACGTGCGCGGTGTGGATTTGTGGACTTGTCGACGTGCGCGGTGTGGATTTGTGGACTTGTCGATATGCACTGCGGGAGGTGAGGCCCCGCCCTCGGCAGGTCCGGGTTCTGGGCTCGAGGCTTGAGGCTCCGTGCTCGACGCTCCGTGCTCCGTGCTCCGTGCTCGACGCTCCGTGCTCCGTGCTCTGTGCTCCGTGACCTGGGCTCCGGGAGCGTGGTCCGAACGCGTGTGCAGCGCGAACTCGTGGGTTCAGCCGAGACCGGCGTGCGCGCCCGAGCCGGCAGCGACAGGCGTCGCAGCATGCGACGACCCCGGCGCCGCAGCATGCGACCCCGGCGCCGCGACGGCGATGAGCGGGCGGCCCGTGATCGGGTGCTCGACGACCTGCGCGCGCACCCCGTACACCCGCTCGACGAGCCCGGCGGTGAGCACCTCGCCCGGTGCGCCCGCCGCGACGACGCGACCGTCGGCGAGCACGATCACGTGGTCGGCGTACGCGGCGGCGTGCGAGAGGTCGTGCAGCGCCGCGACGACCGTGAGTCCCTCACGGGCGAGCCCGGCGAGCAGCTCGAGGGCGGTGAGCTGCGCCGAGAGGTCGAGGTGGTTCGTCGGCTCGTCGACGAGCAGCAGCTCGGGCTGCTGCGCGAGCGCGCGCGCGAGCACGACCCGCTGACGCTCGCCGCCCGAGAGCTCGGCGACGGAGCGCCCCGCGAACGCGGTCGCGCCGACCGCGTCGAGGGCCCGCGCCGCGATCTCCCGGTCGTCGGCGCCGACGGCGGCGAACGCACCGAGGTGCGGCGTTCGTCCGAGCAGCACGGATGCCTCGACGTCGAGCTGCGCGTCGACCTCGCCCTGCTGCTCGGCGAGGGCGACGAGCCGCGCCCGCTCGCGGCGGCGCATGCCGGGCAGCGAACGGCCGTCGAGGGCGAGGTCGCCCGCCGTCGCGCGTTCGACCGCGGCGACGAGGTGCAGGAGCGTCGACTTGCCCGCGCCGTTCGGCCCGACGAGCGCCGTGAGCGCGCCGCCCGGGAGCGTCGCGTCGATGCCGTCGATGATGGTGCGCCCGGCGCGGTCGAAGTGCACGCGGGACAGGTCGAGGCTCATGTCGTGCTCCTTCTGCGCAGCAGCAGCCAGGCGAACACCGGGCCGCCGATCAGGGCGGTGAGGATGCCGACCGGCAGCTCCCGCGGGTCGAACATGGTGCGGGCCGCGGTGTCGGCCCACACGAGGAAGATCGCGCCGGCCAGCATCGACAGCGGCAGCAGCGCCCGGTGGCCCGGCCCGACGACGAGGCGCACGGCGTGCGGCAGCACGAGCCCGACGAAGCCGATCGAGCCGCTCACCGCGACGAGCGCACCCGTGAGCATGGCGGTGCCGCCGAGCAGCAGCACCCGGCTGCGTGCGACGTTCACGCCGAGTGCGGCCGCGCCCGTCTCGCCGACCGCGAAGGCGTCGAGCGTGCGCGCGCTCGCGACGAGCGGCACGCCGACGACGACGAGGGCGACGCCCGAGATCGCGACCGACGTCCAGTCGGTGCCCGCGAGCGAGCCGAGCAGCCAGTTCAGGATCTCGCGGTAGCTGTCGTTCGTCGCGCTCCAGAAGATGACGAGGCTCGTGATCGCGCCGAACACGCTCGTCACCGCGACGCCGGCGAGCACGGTCGCCGTCGGCGAGAGCCGGGCGCCCGCCGAGCCGCCGGCGCGGCCGGCCCGGCCGGTCCCGAGCGCGAGTCCGAGGGTCGCGAGCAGTGCGACGATCGCGCCGGCGAAGGCGGCGAGCGGCAGCATGAGCGACCAGCCGAGCACGAGCACGACGACCGCGCCCACCGAGGCGCCCGACGAGAGGCCGAGCAGGTACGGGTCGGCGAGCGGGTTGCGGGTGAGCGCCTGCATGACGGCGCCGCAGAGGGCGAGGCCCGCGCCCACCGCGGCGGCGGTGAGCACGCGAGGCATGCGCAGCTGCCAGACGATGCCGTCGCGCAGCGGTGACAGCGTCGACTCGCCGAACCCGAGGTGGGCGCCGACGCTCGCGAGCACGTCAGCCGGCGACAGCGCCGCCGGGCCGATCGTGACCGCGACCACGATCGACACCACCAGCAGCGCCGCGAGCCCGGCGCCCCAGAGGAGGGTGCGAGACGCGCCGCCCCATCGAGTTGCCGAGTTCTGCGCTTCCCGAGCGGGGGAAGGACGGCTTTCGGCGACTCGACGATCGGTGCCGCGGGTGGCAGGCGCGGACATCAGCCCTCCAAAGCGTCCAGCTGGTCGACGATCGAGGCGACGGCGTCGACGTTGCGCACGCCCGCCTCGGTCGCGGGGAAGTCGACGACGACGTACCGCTCGCCCTGCACCGCAGGAAGCGACGCGGTCGCCGGGTTCTGCTCGAGCGCGGCGATCTTCGCGTCGGCGGTGTTCCACGGCGCGTCGACGAGCACGATCACGTCGGGGTTCGCCTCGACCACGGCCTCCCACGACATGGCCGTCCACGTGTCGTGCACGTCGGCCGCGACGTTCTCGAGCCCCGAGGCATCCATGATCATCTGCGGTGCGCCGATGCCGGCGCCCACGAACGGCTGGTCGTCGCCCGACGAGTACCAGAGCGCGCTCAGCCCGTCCTGCGAGGGGGTGATCGCCTCGAGCGCCTCGCGCTGCGACGCGACGAGGTCGGCCGCGCGGTCGGGCACGCCGAAGATCGCCCCGGCCTCCTCGAACTCGCGGAACACCTCGTCGAAGGTGAGCGGGTCGGGCATGTAGCCCTCGCCCTTGCAGGCGGCTGGGGCGACGTACGTCGCGACGCCGAGCGCGCCGAGGGCGTCGCGCTCGCCGGCGCCCTCGGCCGAGAGGTTCGACTCCCAGCCGGCGTAGACGAGGTCGGGCTCGACGGCGAGGGTCGCCTCCTGCGAGGGCACCTTGTCGCTCAGCACCTCGAGGCCGTCGGCCTGCGACGCGGATGCCTCGGGCACGGGCCCGTCGCTGAAGGCGGTGCCGACGATCTTGTCTTCGAGGCCGAGCGCGAGCATGAGCTCGAGCGTCGACGACTTGATGGTGACGACCCGCTCGGGGGCGGCGTCGAACGTGACCTCGGTGCCGCAGTTGTCGAGCGTGAGCGGGTAGGCGGATGCCTCGCCGCCTGCGCCGTTCGCGGCGTCGGCGGTGCTCTGCGAGGCGCCGGCGGGGCTCGCGCAACCGGCGAGCAGGGCGACGGCGGCGACGGCGGTGAGGGCGAGGGGCAGGCGGGCGTGGCGGTGCATGGGCAGAGTTCCTCCGGGATGGCGTGCAGGCGTGTCCGACGACGGTCGGCGACTCGCGGCCCAATCCCGGGCCACCACGACCGGGCAAGTCAGCCCGGTGGTCGCTTCGAAGCCTAACGCCGTGAGGACTTCGGAATCAATACTGGATTCTGGATCCAAAATGGGTCATGATGTCCTCGCGGGCCTCGATCGAGCATTCGATCAGGGCCGGGGCGACGGTTCGCCCGCCGTGTCCGGGTCCCGCGCAATGCCGCGTCGAGATCCGGGAGGACCCGCATGAAGAGCACCGAGGTCGAGTTCTACAGCGAAGGCGATCGCATCGCCGCGATCTGGCGGACGCCCGACGAGGTCGACGGCCCGCTGCGTGCGATCGTGCAGGGCCCCGGCTGGCTCGGCCTGAAAGACGCGAAGCTCTACGTGCGCTACCACGAGGCGCTCACCGCCGCCGGCTTCGGCGTGCTCGTCTTCGACTACCGCGGCTTCGGCGACTCGGCCGGCGACCGCGGCATCCTCTCGCCCGCCCGCCAGCTGCAGGACCTCGTGAACGCCGTCACCTACCTGACCACGCGCGACGATGTGGACGCCGACGCGATCGGTGCGTTCGGCACCGGCGGCACGGGCGGCGGCAACGCCGTGCTGCTCGCCGACGCCGACCCGCGCGTGAAGGCGGCCGTCAGCCAGGTCCCCGTCGCCGACGGCACCGACTGGCTGCACCGCATGCGGCAGGAGCACGAATGGCTGGCCTTCCTCGCCGGCCTCGAGGAGGACCGTCGGCTGCGCGTCGCGACCGGCGCCGGACGCCTCGTGCACCCCCGCGAGGAGATCATGGTGCCGACCCCCGAGCGCCGCGCCACGACCATCAAGGCCGACGTCGACGACAGGATCCCGAGCGCGATCCCGCTCTCGTGCGCCGACGAGATCCTCGCCTACCGGCCCATCGACGCGGCATCCCGCCTCGAGACCCCGCTCCTCGTGATCGGCGTCGAGGGCGACGCGACCACCCCGACCGATCACGCCGAGCGCCTCTACGCCGCGGCGAAGGGGCCGAAGCAGCTCATCATGCAGCGGCACACCACCCACTACGCGGCGTACGACCGCTACTGGACCGAGACCACCCCGCTGATCGTCGACTGGCTCGACCGCTACGTGCGGCCGAGCGACGTCGAGGTCCGCACCACCCGCTCGCCCGGCCAGGGCGAGACCGCAGAACGACTGGAGGCGCCCGTGGAGGCAACGCGTTCGGAGGCCGTGCGATGAGCATCGACCTGAGGATCTCCGGCGGCATCGTCGTCAGCCCGTCGGGGCCCGTCGCCGCCGACCTGCTCATCGACGACGGCCGCGTGGCCGGCATCGTCGGCGCCGGCGTCGCGGCCCCGGCCGACCGCACGATCGACGCGACCGGCCGGCTCGTGCTGCCCGGCATGGTCGACGTGCACGTGCACACCCGCGAGCCCGGCTACGAGCACAAGGACGACATCCTCACGACCTCGCAGCAGGCCGCGGCCGGCGGTGTCACGACGATGTTCGGCATGCCGAACCTCAACCCGCCGACCGTCGACGTGACGACCCTGCGCGACGTGTTCGACCGCTACACGGCGAGCTCGATCGTCGACTGGAACCACAACCCGGCGCCGACGAAGTTCGACGACATCGTGCCGATGGCCGAGATGGGCATCTGCGCCTACAAGATCTACATGGTCGTCGACACGGGCCGCACCTACCCGCACCCGGCCGGCACCGGCATCCACGACCACGGCCACCTGCTGCAGATCATGGACCGCATCGCCACGACCGGCAAGCGCTTCATCGTGCACCCGCACGACCAGGCGCTCATGGACTACATCGAGGGCGAGGTGCTCGCCCGCGGCGAGAACACGCCGCAGGGCTACGCCTCGGCGTACGCCGCCCGCGAGGGCGTCATCTGGGACACGGCGATCGACGTCGTGCTGCGACTCGCCGAGGCATCCGGCTGCCCCGTGCACATCGCGCACATCCAGACGCGCCGCTCGATCGACGCGGTGCGCCGCGCGAAGGCCGCCGGCGTCGACGTGACGTGCGAGGTGAACCACTGGGCGCCGTTCCTCTCGACCTGGAACGACGTCGAGACGCTCGGCCCGTACGCGCTGAGCTACTGGGTGCCCGACGACAACCGCGCCGCGATCTGGGAGGGCATGCGCGACGGCACGATCGACATCGCGAGCTCCGACCACGCGCCGCACACGCGCGAGGAGAAGGAGATCGGCTGGACCGAGATGTGGAGCGCCCACACCGGCACCCCCGGCATCCAGTACTACTACGAGCTCATGCTCGACGCCGTCAACCGGGGCGAGCTCACCCTCGAGCGCGCGGTCGACATGGTCGCCCGCATCCCCGCCGAGAAGTTCGGCCTCGCCGGCGTCAAGGGCTCGCTCGAGGTCGGCGCCGACGCCGACATCGTGATCGCCGACCCGGCCCACGAGTGGACCATCACGAACGACGACGTGCTGTCGAAGATCGGCTGGACCCCGTACGACGGCCGCACCATCTCCGCCCGGATCGAGCGCACCCTCGTGCGCGGCCGGGAGGTCTACGCCGACGGCGTCGTCGTCGGCAAGCCCGGCGACGGGAAGCTCGCGGCCGCACGGGCCGAAGGACCAGCGGCGCACGCCGCCGTGGCGGCCGGCTCGGCCGCAGAAGGGAACTGACATGAAATTCGGACTGCTGCTGCCGCACTTCGGCGAGGAGGCGAGCCGCGAGAAGTTGCTCGAGGGCTCGAAGCTCGCCGAGGAGAAGGGCTTCGACTCGGTCTGGGTGCGCGACCACCTCGTGTTCGAGCCGCACGGCGAGATGGAGAAGCCGAACCGCACCTTCTACGACGCGCTCACGACGCTCACCGCGATCGGCGCCGTGACCGAGAAGCTCGAGCTCGGCACGGGCTCGCTCATCCCGTTCCGCCACCCGCTCGTGACGGCGCTCATGGCCGGCACGATCACCCAGCTCGTCGGGCCGCGGCTCATCCTCGGGTTCGGCGCCGGCACCTTCGACCACGAGTTCGAGGCCGTCGGCTGGGGCGACCTCAACCGCGTCGAGATGGTGCGCTCGAACGCCGAGATCCTGAAGCGGGTGTTCACCGAGAACGACGTCACCTACGACGACGGCATCTTCTCGTTCGAGAACGTGACGATCGAGCCGAAGCCCGTCGGCGGGCCGGTGCCGTTCTGGTACTGCGGCGCGACGCCCGCGTCGGCCCGACTTGCGGCCGAGTACGCCGACGGCTGGATGCCGGGACGCATCTCGCTGCGCACGATGGAGAAGCGCATCGAGGTCATGAAGAGCATGACGGATGCCTCGGGGCGGCCGATGCCGACCGTCGCCGTGATCCCGCCGACGTCGATCGAGGACACCCGCGAGGAGGCGCTCAAGCACGTGAACATCCCGGGCCTGCTCGCGTGGGCGAACAAGGCGCGGTTCACGGTGAAGCCGGAGTCGGGCAGCTTCCAGACCGTCGAGGACCTCGAGGGCCAGCTCATCGTGGGCGACCCCGACCAGGCCGTCGAGGAGATCCGGAAGTTCGAGGCGCTCGGCGTCGAGCACCTCGTGTTCGACTTCCGGTTCAAGTTCGACCGCTTCTTCGAGCAGATCGAGCTGCTCGGCACGGAGGTGCTGCCGAAGTTCCGCCAGGGGCAGGCTGCGGCGTGACCCTGCCTCTGCCGGTCGAGTAGCGAGCGAAGCGAGCGTATCGAGACCATCACACGGGTCTCGATACGCTTCGCTCCTCGACCGGCGATGAAGCCATCGACACGAAACCTCAACGAGGAGGAGCGAATGACGACGACGACCGAACCACGCGTGCCGGAGGCATCCCCGTCTGCACCGTTGATCTCAGTGCGGGACCTCTCGGTCGCGTACGACGTGGCCCGCACCGGAAAGCGCCTCATCGCGATCGAGGGCGTCGACCTCGACGTGCACGAGGGCGAGTTCGTGACGGTGCTCGGGCCGTCGGGCTGCGGCAAGACGACGTTCATGAACGTCGTCGCCGGGCTCGTGAAGCCGTCGACGGGCACCGTGCTCGTCGACGGCTCGCCCGTCACCGGGCCCGGGCCCGATCGCGCCGTCGTGTTCCAGGACTACGCGCTGCTGCCCTGGCGCACCGTCTTCGACAATGTGAAGTTCGGGCTCGAGATGCAGAAGGAGCTGCGCGGCGACGGCTGGCGCGACCGGGTGCAGGAGGCGATCGAGCTGGTCGGCCTCGCCGGCTTCGAGTCGTCGTACCCGCGCGAGCTGTCGGG
This sequence comes from Agromyces sp. NPDC055658, assembly GCF_053618155.1. Taxonomy (NCBI): domain Bacteria; kingdom Bacillati; phylum Actinomycetota; class Actinomycetes; order Micrococcales; family Microbacteriaceae; genus Agromyces; species Agromyces sp. NPDC055658. The sequence goes on from NZ_JBSHHD010000016.1 coordinate 44,838, forward strand.
CGGCATGCAGCAGCGCGTCGGGCTCGCCCGCGCGTTCGTCGCCGAGCCCCGCATCCTGCTCATGGACGAGCCGCTCGGCGCCGTCGACGCCCTCACCCGCGAGGTGATGCGCGACGAGATCGACAAGCTCATCCAGAAGACCGGCAAGACCGTGCTCTTCATCACGCACTCGATCGAGGAGGCGATCCTGCTCGGCGATCGCATCGTGGTGTTCAAGAGCCATCCGGGTGCGATCAAGGAGGTCATCGAGACCGGGCTCGAGCGGCCGCGCTCGGAGCGCAGCGTGCAGCACGACCCGCGCTTCCTCGAACTGCGCGACCATCTCTGGGACGCCCTGCAGGGCGAGGCGACGGCGGCGGCGGTCTCGAAATGAGCGCCTTCCTCGCGAGCGGGCCGAACCTCGGCCGCGGTGGCGGCGTCGCGGCCTGGCTGGCGGGGCTGAGCCCGGCCGGCAAGGCGGGCGTGCTCGCGGCCGAGGTGGTCGTCATGCTGCTCGTCTGGCAGGTCGTCGTCGGCGTGCTCGGGTGGATCAACCCGGTCTTCCTGCCGCCGCCGACCGCGATCTGGCAGGGCTTCGTGCAGCTCGTCGCGTCGGGCGTGCTGTGGCCGAACCTGCTCATCTCGTTGCAGGCGTGGCTCATCGGCTTCGTCATCGCCGCCGTGATCGCGATTCCGCTCGGCCTGCTCATGGGCACCTCGCTGCCGGTCGACCGGGTCGTCGGCCCGATCGCGTGGACGATCTACGCGACCCCGTCGATCGCCTACCAGCCGCTCGCGAAGGCGTGGTTCGGGTTCGGTATCGGGCCGGTCGTCTTCCTCGTGGCGATCAGCGCCTTGTTCCCGATCCTGCTGAACGTGGCGGCGGGCATGCGCACGACGAACGCCTCGATCATCAGGGCGGGGCGCGTCTACGGCGCGACCCGGATGCAGCTCTACCGGTCGGTGTACCTGCCGTCGACCGTGCCGTTCCTCTTCGCCGGCCTCCGGCAGGCGGTCGTGCTCGCGACGATCGGCATGGTCGTCGCCGAGCTGTCGGGCTCGGCGATCGGCATGGGAGCCCTCATCATCAAGTCGGTCAACACCTACCAGACCGGCCAGGCGTACGCGGCGATCGCCATCGTCATGCTGTGGAGCGTCGGGATGGCGCAGCTCGTGACCCTCGTCGAGCGATGGGTCGCCCCGTGGACGAGGAAGGGCCGGCGATGAGCGTCACCAGCGCGACCGGAACCATGCGCATCGTGCGGCCCCGCCGGGTCGTGCGCCGAGACGAGGCGAAGTGGACGTGGCTCCTCATCGGCGTGGTCGCGGCGATCCTGCTCGTCTGGGAGGCCGCGGTCAGCTGGCTGCACCTCGTGCCCGAGGCCTTCCTGCCGCCGCCCACCGCGGTCGCGGCATCCTTCGCGCAGCTGATGGTCGACCCCGCGTTCTGGCAGGCGTTCGCCTACAGCCTGACGAACGTCGTGATCGGGCTCGTGCTGGCGATCGTGGTCGGCGTGGTGGTCGGCCTCGCGGTCGGCTGGTCGGCGGCGCTGCGGTTCACGGTCGCGCCGTTCCTGTGGCTGCTGTACTCGACGCCGAAGGTGGCGCTCGCGCCGCTGTTCATCCTCGCGCTCGGGCTCGGCAGCGCATCGAAGATCGCGCTCGTGTTCCTGCTGGCGGTGTTCCCGATCATCCTCAACACGATGGAGGGCGCCGTCACGGTCGGCGGCTCGCTCGTGAACGCCGGCCGCGTGTACGGGGTCAACGGCCTCGCGCTCGGCTGGAAGGTCATCTTCCCGGCGACCCTGCCGTACAGCCTGTCGGGCATCCAGCGCGGCGCGGCGCTCGCCTTCACTGGCGAGGTGCTGGGCGAGTTCCTCGGCGGTACCGGCGGACTCGGCCACATGCTCGAGTTCGCGGCGTACCAGTTCGAGATGGCCGAGGCGATCGCGCTCGTCATCGTGATGGTGATCATCGCGAACCTGACGCTGCTGCTCATCTCGACGCTGCGCCGCCGGCTCGCGCCCTGGTACGACGATCGCAAGATCGCGGGGGCGTCGTGACGCTGTCGCCGCCGGTCGAGTAGGCGTCTTCCGCCGACCGAGCAGTGAAGGGGAGCGCATCGAGACCGCTCCACCCGCAGGCCGCCGGCCCCCGCCTCATGCGCGACGACGGGGGCCGGCTCTCGCGCGTCGGCCGCGGTGGCGGGCGGTGCAGATGCGGAGTGCAGATCTTCGGGGGTGTGCGCGGCGTGCCGCCGCATGACACGCCGCCGGCGCAGCAGGACTTCCTGCGGTGGGCCCAGCACCTGCCGCGAACGCCGAGTTTGCGGTTTCGGCAAGCTTCGTTGCGCCGGCGGAGGGGAACTCGACACTGTGGACTCTCGTCCCCACGTTCCACTCGCTCCGAGAGGCCCCCTTGAGCATCGAGACTCCTGCGTCCACCCCGAAGCCGCCCAGCCAGCACGAGCTCGCGCTCATGATCTGGCTCGCGGTGACCCCCACCTTGCTCGTCATCAATCTCGCGCTGGGCCCAGTGCTCGCGGTGCTGCCGGTCGTGCCGCGAACGATCGTCGTCGTCACGATCGCCGTTCCGATCGTGATCTACGCGGTCATGCCCACCCTCCACAGGCTCCGTCGGAGGCTCCTCGCACGCCGCACCGCCTAGGCCGCGCGGCCGGCGGTTCGCTCGCCCGCGCCGCCGGCCGGCGGTTCGGCGAGCGAGACGGGGACGGCGATGCTCATCACCTCGCCCGTCGCGCCGGTGGCGAAGGACGGCAGGTAGACCTCGCGGTTCGGGCCCTCGCGCTGCGGCCCGCAATGAGCGGTCAGGAAGTCGTGCACGCCGACCAGGAGCGCCTGATCGTCCGCGTGCACCTGGTCGAGGCTCACGAACACCTCGTCGTGCGTGGGGTCGAGCGTGATCTCCATCCCCTCCGGCGGCCGGATGGCTCCCTCGAACGGCGCGCACACTCGGAGGTCCGCGGGGTACGTCTCGGTGGCGCGAGACCGGAACTCGACGTACACCGGGCCGCCGAGCGGTGCGTCGGCCGCGGTGAGCGCAGCGAACACGCGGCCCGTCAGATCGCGGAGCACCGCACCCGTGTCGGCCAGCGAGGCCTCGCCCCGCACGCCGAGCACGGCCCGTTCGGGGACCGTGCGCCGTCGCACCTCGAGGCCGGCCGGGAGCGCGACCTCTCCCCGCAGCAGAGTCCGCACGTAGTCGAGCGCCTCGTCCGAACCGACCGCGTGTCGCCGATGCCGGTCGCGCATCGCGTCGAAGGCGGCGGCGGAATCGTCGGCATCGAGGACGGTCGCGACCTCGGCGAGCGACACGTCGAGGCTGCGAAGCAGCACCACCCGCCGCGCTCGCTCGACCTGATCCTCGGCGAAGATCCGCCGGTCGGCATCGTCGCGCCGTGAGACCAGCAGGCCGCGGTCCGCGTACAAGCGGATCGCCTTCTGCGATACCGAAGTGAGCCGTGCGATCTGGCCGGTCGTGAACATGGCTCCCACCGTACGAGCTGCCCCAGGGGAAGGCGCAACACCATCCGTGCGAAGCCCCGCCGCATGTGCGCGACGATGTGGCCGGCTTCTGGGCGCCGGACAGGGTCGCCTGGCCGAGCACCATGGTGCCGACCCGGCCACCCGCCAGGCTCCCGATCGACCTCTGCCAGTTCCGCCTCACGCTGAGGCGGAACTGCATTGCTCCTGTGGGCAATCGTCCTCCTCCTTCGGGAGGAAGGGCAGTCAACCGGCGCCTGAACGTCCAGCGAGCAGCGTAGCTTTGCGGCATGCGTGCAATGGGTCGGGGCAGGTTCCTTCTGGAGATCGCGGTCGGGGGAGTCCTCGTCGCATGGTGGTTGCAGGTCGAGTGGCACAGTCTCAGCACGTCCGTGCCGCTCCGCTCCGACACGTTCACCGGATCGCCGTACGCGACGATCACCGTGATCGGTCTGGGGCTGGTGTTCGCGTCGGCCCGATCGCGGCCCTGGGTCGCCGTTGCCGTGCTCGGCGTCATCCTCGTCTGCCAGTTGCTGTTCTGGCCGGCACGGTTCAGTCAGACGGGATGGGTCGCGTATCTGATCCTGCTTCCCGTGCCCTACCTGCTCGCCGAGTCATCGCCGGTCCGTCATCGGCGCTGGCTCCTGGCGTCGGTGATCGCCGGAGCGCTCGCGGTGGCGGCGCTCCTCACACTCCCGAGCCTCTCGATGTCGGGGGTGTGGGGAACGATCAACGGAAAGCCGTGGGATGCACCGCCGCTCTGGCCCGATATCGCCACCTGGACGGTCGTCTGCGTCGCCGCCGCGCTCGGGATGTGGGCGCTCGGATCGCGCAGCGCACGTGCGCGGCGGGAAGATTCGACGTCGGCATCGCCGCTCGTGAAGACGGCTCCAGCAGCGCCGTCGATCGCCCCGCCGGAAGGCCTCGATCTGCTCTCGCCTCGCGAGCGGGAGATCTTCGTCCTCGTCGCGGCCGGCATGACCAATGCGGAGATCGCACGGCGCGCCTTCATCGCCGAGACCACCGTGAAGAGTCATGTGAGCAGCATCCTCGGCAAGATGGACGCGTCATCGCGGAGCGAGCTCATCGCTCTGGCGCACGCCGGCGGGCTCATCGGCACCGGTCGATAGTGTGGGCGACCGGCGCCGATCTCAGCCCTGCGACCCCGTGCTCGCGATCCGCTGCACCAAGCCGGCCTTCACAGCCGGCCACTCGTCGGCGAGTACCGAGTACACAGCGGTGTCCCTCCACGTGCCGTCGGCCCGCCTCTGATCCCGACGGAGTACGCCCTCGAATCGAGCGCCCAACCGTTCGATCGCGCCCCTGGAGCGGGCGTTCGCGCTGTCGGCCTGAATCCTCACTCGGCCGAAGCCTTGGTCGAACGCGAACCCCAGCACGAGCAGCTTCGTCGCAGCGTTGACCGCGGTGCCCCAGACCTCGGGGTCGAACGCGGTGGCGCCGACGTGCGTCGACTCATTGCGGAGGTCGAACTCTCCCAGCCACGTTGCGCCGACGACCCGACCGGCTGGGTGTCCGGCCCCTCGCACGGTCCACGCGACCGACGGCTGATCCTCGAGGTAGTACGACTCGATGAATCGCTCGAACGACGGCAGATCCCGCGGCAGCGCGGCGATCCCGCCGCCATATCCGTTCGTGAAGACCTCCTTGCGCCCGATGGCATGGAACAGCTCGGGGATGTCGGCGTGCGTCATCGGCGCGAGGGAGACGACCGGTCCCTCGAGTGAGACGGGGCGAGGCAGGACTGCGGTCATCCGACGAGTGTCGCATCGCGGTCCGCGCCCCCGGTCGACGTCGACGGCCCACCCGCGCGCGAGAGCCCCCGCCGTCATGCGCTGCGGCGGGGGCTCTCGGTGGAAGGTGCGAGTCGCGAGGTGGCGCGAGTCGCTGAGCGATCAGCTCACTTCGACACGTCGCCCGGGTAGACGAGGTCGGCCGGCCCCTCGTTGGTGAGGCCGAGCAGCTCCTGCGCCTTCAGCAGGTACACGAGCTGCGACTCGTCGAACTCGAGCGGCTGCAGGTTCTGCGTCTCGATCGTCGTGTCCCACGCCTCGGTGTCGAAGGAGAGGTTCGGGCACGCGAGGTGGCCGTCGAGCACCCAGGGGCTCTCCGAGTCGCGCAGGTCGGCGACGTCGAAGTCGTTGGCCTCGTAGATGTCGAGCACGGAGTCGACGTTCTCGGGGAACTCGCCGGGCGCCGGCGCGGTCATGTAGTCGGTCGCCTTGATCGTCGCCCGCAGGAACCGCACGAGCGAGTTCGGGTTCTCGGCGGCCCAGCCGGTGCCCGCGACCTGCACGTCGTTGGCCCAGTTGCGCAGCGACTCGACGATGATGTTCGCGCCGTGCTCCTCGAGCGCGGGACGGTCGTCGGCGTAGAACGGCTGCATCGAGATCTTGTCGTTCACGAAGAACTCGGTCCACGACTCGGAGCCGGGGCCGGGGTAGACCACCTCGGTCTGCACCGTGTCGAGGTCCCAGCCCTCCTCCTTCAGCACGCGCTTGCGCTGGAACTCGGCGGGGTCGCCGGGGGTGCCCGCGAGCACGATCGACGTACCGTCGAGGTCGTCGACCTTCGTCACGCCCTGCTGGGCGGCGAAGTCGAAGTTCTGCCGGCAGTAGTGGCCTCCGACGAGGTCGACGCCGACCCCGCCGCGGATCGCCTCGATGACGGTGCCGGTCGACTCGACGCCGATGTCGGCGCTGCCCGACGCGACGGCCGCGGTGACGTTGTCGGCGGTGATGACCTCGACGTCGAGGCCCTCCTCCTCGTAGTAGCCGAGGTCGTTCGCGAGCACGTACATCGAGTACATCGTGATGTCGGGGAAGGGGATGGCCACCGTGATCTCGGTGTCCTCGGCGGCACCGGGCTCGCCGTCGGCGAGTTCGACCGGGTCGGATGACGCGCCGGGGCCGGCGGCGGCGCAGCCCGCGAGCAGCGCCAGTGCTGCCAGGGCGGCGATCGCGGCGCGGCCGGATCGGGGGATGGATGTGCGCATGACTCTCCATTTCTCAGTGGGATGCCTCGCGGCCGGCCCGGCGAGAAACGGAGGCCGCTCGCGAAGTTGTGGATACGGTATCCAAAAATGAGGGAACTGTCCATGGTCATCGCGAGACCACCGTTCGTCCGGTCCGAGCGAGGGGCGCACAGGTCGACCGCGTAGGGTTGCGCGCACGGGGCCGTTCGAGCTCCCGATCAAAGGTCGTCACCATGTCCGGCAAGTCCCCCAAGAATTCGTCATCGAAGACCGCAGCCACCCGCACGCTCAAGGAGAAGCGGGCCGACAAGAAGTCGAAGGCCGCCAGCCGTGCCGGAAGCGACATCAGCGACGTGACCTCGCGGAAGAAGTGAGGTAACGGCGGGGTCAGGGCGGCGCGCCGGCGCGCGCCCTCGACCCCCGCCGACGAGCTCCGAGTCATCCGTGACTTCGGAGCCTGCTTCGGCGAGCATGGATCGATGCCGATCCTGTCCATCGCTGGACGGCGGTGGCCAGTTTGGATACCGTATCCAGAAATGGGCCGAACGGCCCTCGAGCGCTCGACGAGGAGGCGACGGTGCGCGCAGCGGTGCTCTCGGCCCACGGCCTCGACGGTCTCGCCGTCGCCGAGCGCGGGGCGCCGGGCCTCGCGGCCGGCGAGGTGCTCGTGCGCGTCGAGACCGTGGGCGTCAACCAGCTCGACCTCAACGTCATCGCGGGCGTCGGCCCCGGTGTCGCGGCGAAGCTGCCCCGCGTGCTCGGCATCGACCCCGCCGGCGAGATCGTCGCAGTCGGCGACGGCGTCGACCCGGCCCGCCTCGGCGAGGCCGTCGTCGTGAAACCCAACATCGCCTGCGGCGGGTGCCCGGCCTGCGCGCGGGGGCGCGAGGCCGACTGCCCCGCGCAGGTCGTCGTCGGCGTGCACCGCGACGGCGGAGCCGCCGACCTCGTCGCCGTGCCGGCGCGCAACGCGTTCCCGCGCGGCGCGCTGCCGTCCGCTGTCGCGACGGCGGCCGTGCACAGCGTGCCGATCGTGCTCAACGCCATCGAGACGGCGGGGGTCGCCGAGGGCGAGCGCGTGCTCGTCACGGGCGCGGGCGGCACGCTCGGCCGGGCGGCGACCGCGCTCGCCGCGCACCTCGGCGCCGACGTCGTCGCAGCCTCGCGAGGCTCGCTCGACGAGGCACCGCCCGGCGTGCGCGCGATCCGCGCCGACGGGACCGCCCGACTGCGCGCCGCGCTCGCCGCAGAACAGCCCGGCGGCTTCGACGTCGTCATCGACGTCAGCGGCCACGGGCCGACGCTCGGTGCGGGCGTCGCGGCGCTCTCGTGGGCGGGGCGAGCGGTGTTCTGCGCCGCCTCGGTCGACCCGGGCGTCGAGCTCGACTCCCGCGACTTCTACCTCAGGCGCAAGCGACTCATCGGCGTCGCGAGCGCCGACTACGCCCAGGTGCGCCGTGCGCTCGACCTCGTGGCCGCGGGTGCGGTGACTCCCGCGATCGGCGCACGCTACGACCTCGGCGACGTGCGCGGGGCCTACCGCGACTTCTCCGACTCGCCGCCAGGAAAGGTGATCATCGATGTCAGTTGAACGTGAGGGTTTCGAGTCGGCTCCCTCGTCGCCTCCTCGAGCGGCGGGCCCGCTCGTCGGCATCCGCGTGGTCGAGCTCGGCCAGTACATCTCGGGCCCGTACGCGGCGAAGCTGCTCGCCGACCTCGGCGCCGACGTGATCAAGGTCGAGTCGCCCGACGGCGACCCGATGCGCCGCTGGGAGGGCCACGGCGCCATGAGCCCGCAGTTCGCCGCCTACAACCGCGGCAAGCGCGCGGTCGTGCTCGACCTCAAGGGCGAGCGCGGACTCGCCGAGCTGCTGCGGCTCGCGGGTGACGCCGACGTGCTCATCGAGAACTTCCGCCCCGGGGTCGCCGAGCGGCTCGGCTTCGGGCCCGACGTCCTGCGCGCGCGCAACCCGCGCCTCGTCAGCTGCTCGATCACGGGCTTCGGGGCCGAGGGCCCGTACGCGAAGCGCCCCGCCTACGACACCGTGATCTCGGCGGTCGGGGGCATGTACAGCCAGGTGGTGCCCGAGCACATCCTGCGGCCGATGGGGCCGGCGTTCTCCGACCTGCTCTCGGGCATGCAGGCCGCCCAGGCGGTGCTCGCGGCGCTGCACGCCCGCAACGCGAGCGGTGAGGGCGAGCACATCGAGGTGTCGATGGTCGGCTCGCTCATCGACTTCCTCACCGAGGCGGCGTCGACCTACCTCGAGACCGGCCAGGTCGCGGGGCCCGACTCTCGCCCGCGGCGGGCGCAGGCCTACGCGTGCCGCGGCTCCGACGGCCGGGCGTTCGTGATCCACATGTCGGTGCCCGAGAAGTTCTGGACCGGCCTCGTCGACGTGCTCGAGCACCCCGAGCTCGCCGAGGACCCGCGTTTCGCGACGCGCGAGGCTCGCGTGCGCAACTACGACGATCTCGACGTCGAGCTCAAGAAGATCACGGCGCGGATGCCTCGGCAGTACTGGCTCGATCGCCTGGTCGAGCACGACATCCCCCATGGGCCGCTCAACACCGTCGCCGATCTCTTCGACGACCCGCAGGTCGCGTCGATGGGCCTGGTCGAGGAGATCGCCGGGCACGAGGGGCCGCTGCGGGTGCCGGTGCCGAGCACCCGGTTCCACCGCAGCGGTCGCCCGGCGCTGCGCGCCGCCCCGAGGCTCGGCGAGCACGACGGGCGACTGCTCGGCGAGGCATCCACGATCATCGACGACGTCGCCGTCGCAGAAGGGACCCGCGCATGACCCGCACCGACGAGCTCGTCGCGATCGACGTGCACACCCACCCGCAGACCGAGGAGTTCCTCGCCGCCATGGGCAAGCGCCACCAGCAGATGGCGAAGCACTTCGGGCGCGAGCGGCCGGTCGTCTCGTTCGCCGAGCAGGCCGACCAGTACCGCGACCGCAGGATGATGGCGGTCATCGTGAACTCCGACTCGGAGACGACCTCGGGCATCCCGGGCGCGCCGAACGACCTGCTCGGCAGGGCGCAGGTCGACCACCCCGACGCGTTCATCGCGTTCGCGGGCATCGACCCGTGGAAGGGCGAGGCCGCGATCGCCGAGATCCGTCGCATGCATGGCGAGTACGGCATCAAGGGCGTGGGCGAGCTCAACGCCTCGCGGCAGAAGTTCCTGCCGAACGACCGCCGCTTCTTCCCGATCTGGGAGGCGTGCGCCGAGCTCGGGCTCGTGGTGATGTTCCACTCGGGCTTCCCCGGGGCGGGCGCCGGCACACCCGGCGGGGGCGGGTACCGGCTCGAGAACGCGCGCCCGATCCCGTACCTCGACGACGTCGCGGCGGAGTTCCCCGAGCTCAAGGTCATCAGCGCCCACCCGGCCTGGCCGTGGCACCTCGAGAACCTCGCGATGGTGTGGCACAAGTCGAACGTCTACCTCGACCTCTCGGGCTGGGCGCCGAAGTACCTGCCGCCCGAGGTCGTGCGCTACGCCGACTCGCTCATCACCGACCGGGTGCTGTTCGGCTCGGACTGGCCGGTGATGACCGTCGACCGGTGGCTGACCGAGTTCGACGACCTGCCGTTCAAGCCCGAGTCGCGGCGGAAGATCCTGCTCGACAACGCCCGCAAGCTGTTCGGAATCTGAGAGGCGAGACATGGCCGAACTCGTGCTCGCGGCGGCGACGCCGCACAACCCGCTGCTCTGGCGCGCGATGCGCGACCCGATGCCCGACGACCTCGCGGGGGTCGCGGCGAACTTCGCGCGCTTCCGGCGCGCGTTCGCCGAGCACGACGTCGACGTCGTCGTCGTCATCGGCACCGACCACCTGCGGCAGTTCTTCTACGACACGTCGCCGGCGTTCGTCGTCGGCAAGGCCGACTCGTACCACGGCACGTGGGAGAACGAGGTGCGCACGTTCGGCATGGACGCCGTGGAGGTCTCAGGCCACCGGGAACTCGCCGACGAGATCTCGGGACGCACCGTGCTGCCCGAGGCGATCGACTTCGCGGTGAGCCTCGAGTGGCGGCTCGACCACAGCTTCGTCATCCCGCTGCAGTACGTCAGGCCCGAGCTCGACCTGCCGGTCGTGCCGATCCACACGAACGCCTCGATGCCGCCGGTGCCGAGCGTGCGACGCTTCATCGCGCTCGGCGAGCACCTGAGCCGGGCGATCTCGTCGTGGGAGTCGGACGCGCGCGTCGCGATCCTCACCTCGGGGCACATGGCGAACGACGTCGGCGGTCCGCGCACGTTCGCGGGCTCGCCCGACCCCGCCTTCGACGAGGCGGCCGCCGCGTGGATGCGCGACGGCGACCTCGACGGGGCGATCCGGGTGTGCAGCGACTTCGAGCGCATCACCGAGGCCGGATGCATGACCTACCAGTACCTCAACGCGATCACCGCGCTCGCGGCGATGGGCCGCCCCGCCGACTTCGTCGACGTCGCCGAGTCGCGCTTCGCGTCGAGCCCGTTCTTCCTGTGGGGGAGCCGCTGATGACGAAGTACATGGTCGACAAGTTCATGCGGTACGTCGAGCTGAGCGACGCGCGCGTGGCGGCCTACGCCGCCGATCCTGCGGCCTACGTCGAGGGATGGCTCGGCGCCGGCGCCGGCGCGGAGGGCGCGACCGACGACCGCGTGCTGACCGAGGCGGAGCGCGCGGCCTTCGCCGCCCGCGACTACGCGGCGCTCTACGCGCTCGGCGCCCACCCCTACCTGCTGTGGCACTTCACCGAGGCGGTGCATGCTCACGAGTTCACTCCCGAGCAGGGATGGCGCGAGCTCGTCGAGCGGTATCGTGCCGGCGTGGCGCCGCAGGGGGTCGTCGACTACATTCCGTAGGGCGGTCGGTTCACTCCTCCACGCCGGGGTCGCCGCCGTCGAGCCCGCCGTCGGTCGAGTCGGTCATCGGCTCGGCGTCGTCGGTCGTTCCTCGCTCGTCGGAGGCGCGCTCGCGGTCCTCGACGTCGCGGGCCAGGCGCTCCGCCCGCTGGTCGCCCGCGCGCCGGGCCTCGGTGTCGGCGGTGGTCTCGGGATCGTTCATCGAGGTCATGTCGCCCTCCAGGGTCGCTCGTCCGGGTACGCGACCACGCTCGCAGCAGGCGGTCCGTCGGGCAACGGGCTTGACGGGGCTCAGGCGACGCCGAGCAGCACCGAGGCCGCGAGTGCGAGCAGCGCGCCGACGAGCTGCACGCGTGAGAGGTGCTCGCGCAGCACGATCCAGGCGAGCGCCATCGTCGCGAGCGGGTAGAGGTTCGTGAGCACGGCGACGACGGCGACGTTGCCCGCGTGCAGCCCGAGCATGAGCAGCACGTTCGCGATGCCCGTGAGCAGGCCGGCCGCTGCCGCGGACAGCATCGCGGTCGAGGCCAGACCGTGCGTCCCGGCCTCTGCAGGAGATTCGTCGCCATCCTCGGTGCGGGCGGGGGAGCGGTCGGATTCTCGAGCAGGAGCTGCGGACTCGAGCGACGCGGCGGGCGGGTCGAGCAGCGCGAGCAGGCGGCGGATCGGTGCGCTCATCGGCGCGAGCAGTGCGACGGCGAGCAGCACGACCGCGCCCGTGACCGAGTCGAGCAGCACCGGGATGAGCCCCGAGTCGTCGGGCACCCGGTCGAGGGCGACCGTCGCGAAGCCGAAGCCGAGGCCGGCCGCGAGCGTGAACACGACCGTGCGGGTGCTGAGGCCGCTGACCCTCAGCCGATGCTCCATGCCGATCAGCACCGAGCCGACGACCGCGGCGACGACGGCCACCCAGACCAGCGGGCCGAGCGGATCGCCGATGATGAGTGCCGCCGCGACCGGCGCCGCCGAGCTCAGCAGGGCGATGACGGGCGTCACGAGCGAGATCGGCCCGGCGGCCAGTGCCGCGAAGAACGCGAGGAAGCCGATGAGCGCGAGCACCCCGGCGATGAGCCCGCTCGTCACCGCCGGCAGCGACCAGACCCCACCGGTCGCCGACACCACGACGACGAGCACGAGCGCGGCGACCGCGTAGTTGACCGTCGTCGACGCGAACACGGTCGCGCGCCGCGCCGCGACGCCGCCGAGGAAGTCGGCGACGCCGTAGGCGAGCGCCGCACCGAGCGCGAGCGCCACGACTGCGATCATCGCCCAATCCTCCCGCGGCCGACCGACACCCTGCCATCGCACGACTGCCTGCCGTCGAGCACATCCGGTCGGTCGACCGGGTCGACCGGGTCGACCGATCGCTCGCCCACGCGCTACTCGACGGTCGGCAGGGCGCCCGCGAGCTCGAGCGCGGCCTCGGCGAGCGCCGCCGAGGTGTCGACGTCGCGCATCCACAGCGGCACCGCGGCCGCGACCAGCCCGGCCTCGGCGAGCGGGCCCAGCGCCGAGGCATCCGTCTCGTCGACGAGCCAACCGTCGATGATGCCGCCACCGGATCGCGCGCCGTAGTGCCGGCCGACCGCCTCCGCGCTCGTCTCGACGCCGATGACCGGCAGGCACGCATCGGCCATGCCGCGCACGACGCGGCCGCCGATGATCGGCGAGACGCCGACGACCGGTGCGGATGTCGCGGCGAGTGCCTCGCGGATGCCGGGCACCGCGACGATCGTGCCGATCGACACGACGGGGTTCGACGGGGCGACGAGCACCACGTCGGCGCCCTCGATCGCCTCGACGACGCCGGGGGCCGGCCGGGCCGAGGCGAGGTTCCGCTGCGTGAAGGCGAGCGCGGGGACGGCGGCGCGGTGCCTGGTCCACCACTCCTGGAAGTGCATCGCCGCCCTCGTCGGCGCGCCGTCAGGCGGCGGTGCGTCGGCCGGCGCCCCGGCGACCGAATCGCCCAGTGCGGCGGCATCCACCGTGACCCAGGTGTCGACCTCGGTGTCGGTCGCGGGGACGAGTCGCGCCCCGAGCGGCCAGCGCCGCTGCAGGCGGTCGCCGACCTGCGACGGGGTGAGGCCCTCGCGCAGCCACGCGGTGCGGGCGAGGTGCGTGCCGAGGTCGAGGTCGCCGAGGGTGAACCACGGCCAGCCGACGCCCCACTCGCGCAGCTCCGCGGCGACGCGTTCGGTCTCGCCGGCGCGACCCCAGCCGCGCTCGGTGTCGTTGACGCCGGCGAGGGCGTAGAGCAGCGAGTCGAAGTCGGGCATGAGCCGCACGCCCGCGAGCCACACGTCGTCGCCGGTGTTCACGACGACGGTGATCTCGTCGGGGGAGGCGCCGCCGGGCCGCTCGCCGACCGCCGCACCCGCCTGCGCGTCGGCACGACGCCGCACGGCCTCTCGCAGCCCGAGCACGAAACGGGAACCGCCGACGCCGCCGGCCAGCACGGTGATCTTCACCCTGACATCGTCCCATCGGCCGCGGCCCCTCGAAAACGAGGCAGGATGGTCCGATGGGCGAGGTGATGAGGCTCCGATCCGGAGACGTCGGCGTGGTCGAGCCGATCTGGCAGCAGTTCGCCCCGAGCGCGCGCATCAAGCGGGTCGAGCCCGCACGATTCCGGTTCGAGTGGGATTCGGCCTCGCTCGACGGCTTCTCGGTCGTCGAGTACCGGCTCGACGCCGACGTGGACTCCGTGGTCGACGCCGCCGACCAGCTCTTCGTCTGCCAGTTGACGACCCCCGGCGGCGGCGTGGGCACCGCACGCACCGCGTTCGACGCGGCGATGCCGTGGGCCTGCAGCCGCAGGCCGGTGGAGGCGAGCTGGCGGGGCGAGGCGCAGGTGCGGGCGTTCATCTTCGACCTCGCCGGCGCCGAGCGCCTGGCGCGGCGCATGAGCGGCGACGACGCGCTGCGGCTGCGGGTGCTCGACCCGCAGCCGAGATCGGCGGCCGCCGGACGCGCCTGGCTCAGCGCGTTCGACCACGTTCGTCGTTCGCTCGTCGACGACGGCGGGCACGACGAGCCGCTCATCGCGGCCGAGCTCGCCGCCCACGCGCTGCGGATCACGCTCGCCGCGATCCCGACGACCTACCTCGACACGATCGAGCGGTCGCCGCAGCGCGGCCCGGCCGACGCCACCGTGCGCCGTGCGATGACCTACATCGACCAGCATGCGCGCGAGCCGATCACGGTCGACGAGGTCGCCGAAGCCGTGCACATCTCGACGCGCGGGCTGCAGTACGCGTTCCTGCGGTCGACGGGCGAGTCGCCGATGCAGTACCTGCGACGCGTGCGCCTCGCCGGCGCCCACGACGAGCTCGTCCTCGGCGTCGAGGCGGTCGCGGTCGTCGCCCGGCGCTGGGGGTTCGGGCACTCGTCGCGCTTCGCGCGCTACTACCGCGAGCAGTACGGCTGCACGCCGAGCGAGCAGCTCCGCCGCGCGCGTTCCTGACGTCGTTCGTCATCTGCAGCGAGTCGTTCGCATACCGGCTGCTTCCGCAGCGCCCCGGGGGCGACCGCGCTCCTACGCTCGATCGCATGGGCACCATCTACTACGGCAGCGGCTTGAGCACCCGCATCGAGGACCGCGCGCTCGCGCACCTCAAGGTCGCGATCATCGCGAAGCTGCGCCGCAACGAGAGCTTCACGCTGTCGTGGGCGCATCCCGAGGACCACCCCGAGGGTCGGAGCACTCTCTGGCTGCACCCCGCGATCCCGCTGCGCTTCGTCTTCGACGAGCCGGAGGCGCCCGAGCTCAACCGCGAGTGGCTCGAGCAGCTCATGCGTTCGGCGAACAGCACCGGCGGCATCCAGCTCGTGCCCGAGCACCTCGAGCCGCTGCAGCAGTCGCAGCCGCAGCGAGAGGTGGCCTGACCCGACCCTCCCTCGCGTGCTCATCCGAGCAGCCCATTGCCCCATCCGCGCCCCGGCGAGAGTATGGGTCGACAGGCACCATGAGCCACGAGAGCACCTCGAAGTGCGGCAGGAGGCAGCATGACCACCGTCCGAGCGGCCATCACCCAGACGACCTGGACCGGCGACAAGGCATCGATGCTCGACAAGCACGAGCAGTTCGCCCGAGACGCCGCAGCGCAGGGCGCGCAGGTCGTCTGCTTCCAAGAGCTGTTCTACGGCCCGTACTTCGGCATCACGCAGGATCAGAAATACTACCGCTTCGCCGAGGCGGCCGACGGGCCGATCGTGCAGCGCTTCGCCGCGGTCGCGAAGGAACTCGGCACCGTCATGGTGCTGCCGATCTACGAAGAGGCCGAGACCGGGGTCTACTACAACACCTCGGTGCTGGTCGACGCCGACGGCGAGATCCTCGGCAAGTACCGCAAGCACCACCTGCCGCACCTCGACCGGTTCTGGGAGAAGTTCTACTTCCGCCCCGGCAACCTCGGCTACCCCGTCTTCGACACCGCGGTCGGCCGGGTCGGCATGTACATCTGCTACGACCGGCACTTCCCCGAAGGGTGGCGCGAGCTCGGCCTGAACGATGCGCACATGGTGTTCAACCCGAACGCGACGAAGCCCGGCCTCTCGAACCGCCTGTGGGAGGTCGAGGGCCCGTGCGCCGCGGTCGCCAACGGCTACTTCGTGCTGCAGCCGAACCGCGTCGGCCGCGAGGACAACGAGTACGGCGAGCTCGCCGTCGACTTCTACGGCACGAGCCAGGTCATCGACCCGCGCGGCAACTTCGTCGGCGAGCGCGGCTCGAGCGAGCACGAGGAGCTGCTCGTGCGCGACCTCGACCTCGACATGGTGCGGCAGATGCGCGACGACTGGCAGTTCTACCGCGACCGCCGGCCCGACTCCTACACGAAGATCGCGAAGCCGTGAAGTCGTCGATCGAGTAGCGAAGCGGATCGAGATCACGCAGGTTCTCGATACGGCCACCGGCCTACTCGACCGGCGGAGATTGGAGCATCAATGACCACGACCCTCATCACCGGCGGCACGGTCGTCAGCGCGACCGGTCGCGCCGCGGCCGACGTGCTCATCGACGGCGAGCGCATCGTCGCCCTCCTCGAACCGGGTTCCGAACTGCTCGGCACGGATGTCGCGGCGAGCGCCGATCGCGTCATCGACGCCACCGGCAAGTACGTGATCCCCGGCGGCATCGACGCGCACACGCACATGCAGCTGCCGTTCGGCGGCACCGAGGCGAGCGACACGTTCGAGACGGGAACGCGTGCCGCCGCGCACGGCGGCACGACGTCGATCATCGACTTCGCCGTGCAGCGCTACGGCGAGCGCGTGCAAGACGGCCTCGCCGCCTGGCACGAGAAGGCCGCGGGCAACTGCGCGATCGACTACGGCTTCCACCAGATCGTCGGCGGCGTCGACGACGACGCCCTCGCCGCGATGCGCGCGCTGCCCGACGAGGGCATCTCGAGCTTCAAGCTCTTCATGGCCTATCCGGGCGTCTTCTACTCCGACGACGCCCAGGTGCTGAAGGCGATGCAGGTCTCGCGCGACACCGGCATGCTCACGATGATGCACGCCGAGAACGGGCCGGCGATCGACGTGCTCGCCGAGCAGCTCGTCGCAGCGGGCAAGACCGACCCGTACTTCCACGGCATCGCCCGAGCCTGGGAGATGGAGGAGGAGGCGACCCACCGCGCGATCATGCTCGCGAAGCTCACGGGCGCCCCGCTCTACGTGGTGCACGTGTCGGCGAAGCAGGCGGTCGAGCAGCTCGCGTGGGCGCGCGACAAGGGGCAGAACGTGTTCGGCGAGACCTGTCCCCAGTACCTCTACCTCTCGCTCGAAGACCAGCTCGCCGCATCCAGCGACCAATGGGGTGCCTTCGAAGGCGCCAAGTGGGTGTGCTCGACCCCGCTGCGCTCGCGAGAAGAGGGGCACCAGCAGGCGATGTGGCAGGCGCTGCGCACGAACGACCTGCAGATGGTCTCGACCGACCACTGCCCCTTCTGCATGAAAGACCAGAAAGAGCTCGGGCTCGGCGACTTCCGCAAGATCCCGAACGGCATCGGCGGCGTCGAGCACCGCATGGACCTCATGTACCAGGGCGTCGTGACCGGCGAGATCACCCTCGAACGCTGGGTCGAGCTCACGTCGACGACGCCGGCGCGCATGTTCGGGCTGTACGGCCGCAAGGGCGTCATCCAGCCCGGCGCCGATGCCGACGTCGTGGTCTACGACCCGAACGGGCGCACCTCGATCGGCTACGGCGAGGGACGCACGCACCACATGAACATGGACCACTCCGCGTGGGAGGGCTTCGAGATCGACGGGCACGTCGACACGGTGCTCTCGCGGGGCAAGGTCGTCGTCGACGGCGGCGAGTACCTCGGCGCCAAGGGCGACGGCCGGTTCCTGAAGCGCGGCCTGAGCCAGTACTTGAGCTGACGTCGTCGGTCGAGGAGCGCGAAGCGCGTATCGAGACCACGGCATGGAAGGAGACGAAATGGACTTCGGCGCAGTGCTGCAGACCAACCCGCCGTCGGCGCGGGCGATCCAGCTCGCCAAGCTCGCGGAGGACCACGGCTTCAGCCATGTGTGGACGTTCGACTCGCACCTGCTCTGGCAGGAGCCGTACGTGATCCACTCCCAGATCCTCGCCGAGACGCGCAAGATCACGGTCGGCCCGTTCGTGACGAACCCCGCCACCCGCGACTGGACGGTCACCGCGAGCGTGTTCGCCACGCTCAACGAGATGTACGGCAACCGCACGATCTGCGGGATCGGTCGCGGCGA
The DNA here is from genome assembly GCF_053618155.1 of Agromyces sp. NPDC055658. Lineage (NCBI taxonomy): Bacteria > Bacillati > Actinomycetota > Actinomycetes > Micrococcales > Microbacteriaceae > Agromyces > Agromyces sp. NPDC055658. The sequence goes on from NZ_JBSHHD010000016.1 coordinate 62,905, forward strand.
CTCGGCGGTGCGCGTGACGAACGGCAAGCCGACCACGATCGCCGAGCTGCGGGAGTCGATCCACGTCATCCGCGAACTCGCGAACTCGCGGCCGGTCGAGTACCACGGCTCGACCCTGCAGTTCCCGTGGAGCGAGGGGTCGAAGCTCGAGGTGTGGGTCGCCGCGTACGGTCCGCTCGCGCTCAAGGCCGCCGGCGAGGTCGGCGACGGCTTCATCCTGCAGCTGGCCGACGTCGACATCGCGGCGTGGATGATCCGGCACGTGCGCGAGGCCGCCGAGGCCGCGGGCCGCGACCCCATGTCGGTGAAGATCTGCGTGGCCGCCCCCTTCTACATCGGCGACGACCGCGCGCACATGCGCGACCAGTGCCGCTGGTTCGGCGGGATGGTCGGCAACCACATCGCCGACATCGTGGAGAAGTACGGCTCGAAGTCGGAGGCCGCGGGCGGGGCCGTCCCCGAGGCGCTGTCGTCGTACATCGCCGGTCGCAAGGGCTACGACTACAACGAGCACGGCCGCGCCGGCAACACGCACACCGACTTCGTGCCCGACGAGATCATCGACCGCTTCTGCCTGCTCGGCAACGCCGACGAGCACATCGAGAAGCTCGAGCAGCTGAAGGCGCTCGGCGTCGACCAGTTCGCCGGCTACCTGCAGCACGACAACAAGGAGGAGACGCTTCGCGTCTACGGCGAGACCGTCATCCCGGCGCTCGCCGACCACGTCACCGCGAAGCGCTGATCCGTTCGACGAAGGGCACCCCATGACCGACAGCCTCACCGACGGGCTCGACGAACTCGCGCGAGAGCTCGACCAGGCGCACGTGTTCCACTCCTGGTCGGCGCAGGCGGCGCCGCCGGGACTCGTCGTCGCGAGCGGTCGCGGCTCGCGGGTGTGGGACCACGCCGGACGCGAGTACCTCGACTTCTCGAGCCAGCTCGTGAACGTCAACATCGGGCACGAGCACCCGGCCGTCGTCGCCGCCATCCGCGAGCAGGCCGAGCTGCTCACGACGATCGCACCGTCGACCGTCAACCTCGCCCGCGGCGAGGCGGCCAAGCGTATCGTCGACCGAGCGCCCGACGGCTTCTCGAAGGTGTTCTTCACGAACGGCGGCGCCGACGCGAACGAGAACGCGGTGCGTATGGCACGCCTGCACACCGGCCGCGACAAGGTGCTCTCGACGTACCGCTCCTACCACGGCAACACCGGTGCGGCGATCGTCGCGACGGGCGACTGGCGGCGCATGCCGAACGAGTTCGCCCGCGGCCACGTGCACTTCTTCGGTCCCTACCTGTACCGCTCGGAGTTCTGGGCGTCGACGCCCGAAGAGGAGTCGGAGCGCGCCCTGCGTCACCTCTCCCGGGTGATCGAGTCGGAGGGGCCGCAGACGATCGCGGCGGTGCTCCTCGAGACGATCCCCGGCACCGCAGGCGTCCTCGTGCCGCCGCCCGGCTACCTCGCCGGGGTGCGTGCGCTGTGCGACGCGCACGGCATCCTGCTCATCCTCGACGAGGTGATGGCGGGGTTCGGTCGCACCGGCCGCTGGTTCGCGTTCGACGGCTACGACGTGCGCCCCGACCTCATCACCTTCGCGAAGGGCGTGAACTCGGGCTACGTGCCCGCCGGCGGCGTCGTGATCTCCGACCCGATCGCGGCGACCTTCGACGACCGGGTGTTCCCGGGCGGGCTCACCTACTCGGGCCATCCGCTCGCGATGGCGTCGATCGTCGCAACCCTCGACGCCATGTCGTCGGAGCGCATCGTGGAGCACGCCCGCGAGATCGGCGCCGAGGCGATCGCCCCGGCCCTCGGAGACCTCGCCGACCGGCACGACGTCATCGGCGAGGTGCGCGGCGAGGGCGTGTTCTGGGCCGTCGAGCTGGTCGCCGACCGCAAGACCCGCGAGCCGCTGCCGGCCGCGGCCATGGGCCGCATCAAGTCCGCGCTCATCGGGCGCGGGCTGCTGCCATTCATCCAGGACAACCGCATCCACGTCGTGCCGCCCTGCGTCGTCACGGCCGACGAGGTCGCCGAGGCGGCCGCGATCTACGACGACGTGCTGGCGACCGCACTGGTCGCCGACTAGCGGAGAAGGAGGTCGGTCGAGGAGGCGCGCAGCGCCGTATCGAGGCCACACCGGCATGCTGGTCTCGATGCGCTCCTTCGTCACCACTCGACCGGCGAGAGGAGAACGATCATGACCGACACCATCCAGCACTGGATCGGCGGGGCGCCTGCGGGCGGCGACGCCGCCCGCACCGGACCCGTCTACAACCCCGCGCTCGGCGTCGAGCAGAAGCGGGTGGCGTTCGCCGAGGCATCCGACGTCGATGCCGCGGTGGAAGCCGCGGCCGGCGCCTTCCCCGCCTGGCGCGACACCTCGATCGCGAAGCGCCAGCAGGTGATGTTCCGGTTCCGCGAACTGCTGAACGAGCGGTCGGGCGAGCTCGCCGAGATCCTCACGAGCGAGCACGGCAAGGTGCTCGGCGACGCGCAGGGCGAGATCTCGCGCGGCCTCGAGGTCGTCGAGCTCGCCTGCGCGATGCCGTTCGCGACGAAGGGCGAGTACTCCGAGAACGTGTCGACCGGCGTCGACGTGTACACGCTGCGCCAGCCCGTCGGCGTGGTCGGCATCATCTCGCCGTTCAACTTCCCGGCGATGGTGCCGCTGTGGTTCTTCCCGCTCGCGATCGCGACCGGCAACACGGTCGTGCTGAAGCCCTCCGAGAAGGACCCGTCGGCTGCGGTCTGGCTCGCCCGGCTCATGCAGGAGGCGGGGCTGCCCGACGGCGTGCTCAACGTCGTGCACGGCGACAAGGTCGCCGTCGACGCCTTGCTCGAGCACCCGACCGTGCGCTCGATCTCGTTCGTCGGCTCGACGCCGATCGCACGGTACATCTACGCGACGGCCACCGCGAACGGCAAGCGGGTGCAGGCCCTCGGCGGCGCGAAGAACCACATGCTCGTGCTGCCCGACGCCGACCTCGACCTCGCGGCCGACGCCGCGGTGAACGCCGGCTTCGGCTCCGCGGGCGAGCGGTGCATGGCGATCTCCGCGGTGCTCGCGGTCGAGCAGGTCGCCGACGAGTTCGTGGCGAAGGTCGCCGAGCGGATGTCGCGGCTCACGACCGGCGACGGTCGGCGCGGCTGCGACATGGGCCCGCTGATCACCCGCGAGCACCGCGACAAGGTCGCCGGCTACCTCGACGTGGCGGCGACCGACGGCGCGAGCGTCGTCGTCGACGGGCGCGACCCGCAGGTCGACGGCGACCCGAACGGCTTCTGGATGGGCCCGACCCTCGTCGACCGGGTGCCGACATCGTCGGCGGTGTACCGCGACGAGATCTTCGGCCCCGTGCTCTCGGTCGTGCGGGTCTCGGGCTACGAGGAGGGGCTCGGGATCATCAACGCGTCGCCCTACGGCAACGGCACCGCGATCTTCACGAACGACGGCGGGGCCGCCCGCCGGTTCCAGCGCGAGGTGACGGTCGGCATGGTCGGCATCAACGTGCCGATCCCCGTGCCGGTGGCGTACCACTCGTTCGGCGGCTGGAAGGACTCGTTCTTCGGCGACGCGAAGGCCTACGGCGCTCGCGGCTTCGACTTCTTCACGCAGGAGAAGGCGATCACCTCACGCTGGCTCGACCCGAGCCACGGCGGGATCAACCTGGGCTTCCCGCAGCACGAGTAGCCGCGGGCGCGCCTCAGGCGATCGGAGCGCGTGCGACGTCAGGCGCCGAAGTTGGCCGACGGCGCGATGATCGCGTCGACGCGGTTGTCGTCGACGCTGCCGTAGACCGCGGTCGCGAAGTTCAGCTCGTCGCTGCCGTTCATCGGCGGCAGGTCGACGAGGTCCATCCGGATGTAGCGCGTGGTGAGTCCTGAGGATGGGTTCGTGAAATCGGAGTACTCGCCCGAGATCGCGTCGATCGGGTCGCCCACCAGGGTGCCGTCGACCGCGCGAATCGCCAAGCCGTTCGCATCGATACCGGTGGCGCGCACCCAATGCTCGGGCGTGTACGGGGGCTCGCCGTCGGGCACGGTGTCGACGAGCCGGAGGTCGCCCCAGTCGTGATACGTCGCTGCCGGGACGTCGTTGCGACCCTCGAACGGAGTGTCGACGGGTGCGCCGAGGTACGCCGAGAGGCCAGCGACGACCGTGTCGGTCGGTTGGAAGTAGTCGAAGCTCGCGAGCTCGTCTCCCGCGGCGTCGACGACGACGATGCGCTCGGTGGTGATGGTGATGCCTTCGGCGACCGGTGTCTCCGGGGTGGGGGTGGGGTTGGGGGCCGGCGTCGAGGCCGGAGTCGGCTGCTCGGTGGGCGACGGGGTCGGCGAACTGCACGCGGTGGTGAGTGCAAGGACGGCGAGGGCGATGACCGGCACCATGATCTTCCGTCGCAACATGGCGTCGACTCTAGTGGTCCTGACGAGTTCAGCGTCCGGTCGAGTCAGGACGCCGGGGGCAGGGCGTCGCGAAGCAGGCGCAGCGCGGCGCCCACCGTCTGGTGCACGACCTCGGACGGGTCGCCTTCGAACTGGAAGTGCACGTCGTGGATCTCGCCGCGCACGGCGACCGCCGCGAAGACGCTCCCCGCCGGTTCGCCGTCGGCCGGGTCGGGGCCGCCCACTCCCGTCACCGCGATCGCGGCGTCGGCGTCGAGGAGCCGGGCGGCACCCGTCGCGAGTTCACGTGCGCACTGCGCCGATGCGACCGATTCGGCGGTGACGCCGAGCACCTCGCGCTTGACGCCCTCGGCGTAGGCGATGATCCCGCCGCGGAACCAGTCGGATGCCTCGTGCCCCGCGCCCAGCGCGTTCGAGAGCGCGCCGCTCGTGAGCGATTCGGCGGCGGCCACGGTGAGACCCGCCGCCTGTGCGCGGTCGGCGACCTCCTCGGCGATGCGCATGAACTTCTCGGCCGGATCCTTCATGTCAGCCCCTTCGTGCGGTGAACGCCGCGATGCGTGCCTGCGCCTCGGGCGTCGCGAACGCGGCGCCGATCGTGCGCGCCTCGTCGTCGAGCGCGTCGCCGAACGGGCGGACGAGCCCCGATCGCACGAGCCGTTTCGCCTGCCCGAACGCGGCGGTCGCCCCGTCGAGCCAGGACCGCGCGACGTCGAGCGCACGCGGCGCGACCTCATCGGGCGCGACGACCTCGGTGACGAGACCCCAGTCGAGCGCCTCGGCGGCGGTGATCGTGCGCGGGGTGAGGGTGAGCTCGAGCGCGCGACGCGTGCCGATCGCCTCGGGCAGCAGCGTGCTCACCCCGCAGTCGGGCGTCAGCCCGACGTCGCTGTACCGGCTCGCGAACGTCGCCTGCTCGCTCGCGACGATGAAGTCGGCGACGAGCATGAAGCCGAGCCCGCCGCCGGCGACCGGCCCCTGCACGGCCGCGACGATCGGCTTCGCGCTCTCGCGCAGCGTCAGGTGGCCGTCGTGGATGCGGTCGGCGAGGCCCGTGATCACGCTCGCGGCGTCGCCGCCCGCGGCGGCGAGCTCCGACATCGCGACGACGTCGCCGCCCGCGCAGAACGCCCGGCCCGAGGCATCCAGCAGCACCGCGCCGACGTCGTCGCGCTCCGCGATCTCGTGCGCGATCTCCTGCCAGCGCGCGATCGCGCCGGGGTCGACGGCGTTGAGCCTGGCGGGGCGGTTGAGGGTGACGCGGGCGAGCCCGTCGGTCACGTCGAGGAGGATCGCGTCATCGGCCATGACGCCGGAGCCTACTCGTCTCGTCGGCTGCGCGCGCGGGCGTTGGCGACCTCCTGACGCGAGCACCCCGACCGGGCCGCACGGGCAGTGGCGGATCGCCAACCCGGGGGCAGCCGACCGGTGTCAGACGCCGAAGTCCGGAGCCGGTGCGTTGAGGCGGGCGATCTCGCCCGTGTCACCGTCGCTCAGCACGTTGACCGAGTAATGCCGCTCGCCGCTCGCGGCCGGGTTCGGCGGGATCGACACCGTGCCGATCTGCGAGACGACGGTGTTGAGCCCGGACGACGGATCGACGTACGGGGACCCGGAGGTGACGCCGATCGTCACCGTCGACAGCAGGTCGCCGACCTGCACGCCGTCGGCCGAGCCGATGCCGGGTGCCGAGCCGATCGGCAGGCCGCCCGCGGTCGCGGCGTCGACGAAGACCCAGTGGTTCGGGATGTCGGGCACGGTGCCGGGCGTGTCGGAGTCGTAGAGCCGCAGGCCGTCCCAGACGTGCTCGACCCCCGGCGGGGACTCGAGCCCGCCGGGGTGCGGTGTGTCGACCGGCGCCCCGAGCACGGCGGTGAGGCCCGCGACGACCTCGTCGGTCGGCTGGAAGTAGTCGTAACTCTCGATGATCGCGCCGCCTGCGTCGCGAACGGTGATCGCCTCGGCTGAGATATCGATGGATGCCGCAGCGGGAGCCGTGCTCTCGGTGGGCGGTGCGCTCGCGCTCCCGGTCGACGGGCCGCTCGGCGAGTCGGGCGACGACGCCGGCGCGCACGCACTGAGCGCGACGACGGCGAGGAGTGCGGTGGCGGCGAGCACGGCTACGCGTGCGGCTGGGCGCGACATGGCTGGAGCCTAGCGGTCGGCGGGGGCGCACCGATATCAGGGCGTGCCCTGATAACCGGGCCACCCGATGGCGGCCTGCGCGGTCGTCAGGTCGCTGCCGACGAGCGCGGTCGGGGTCCACCCCGCGTACCTCCGGACTTCGCGCACCAAGTGGCTCTGGTCGGAGAATCCGAGACGGGCCGCCACGTCGGCGGCGGGCAGCGACCGGAGGGCGACCGCAGCGCGCTCGAATCGCACGAGACCCGCGGCGGCCTTCGGCCCGATGCCGACCTGCTCGGTGAAGCGCGAGGTCACGTGGCGCTGGCTCCACCCCGTCTGCTCGACCAGGTCGCCGACCCTGACCCGCCCGCCGGAACGGCCGATCTGCCGCCACATCCAGCCGACGAAGGGCTCGACCGGCCGGCCGCGTCCGAGCAGGTCGAGCAACACGCGGTCGATGAGCGCGAATCGGCGCGGCCAGGTCCGAGCGGCCCACAGCTGCTCGACCAGCCGGTCGTCGAAGACCGGGACCGCGTCGGCGAGTTCCACCACGCGGGCCGCGAGCTCGCGGCCCGGCAGGCCGAGCAGTCGGGTGACGCCGAGCGGGGTCAGGTAGACCTGCAGGCAGTGCTGCTCCGCGTCGAACTTCGTCGTCGCGTGGCCGGGCATGATGCCGGCGACGAACGACATGTGGCGACCCGTGCCCTCGCCGGCCGAGAGGTCGACCACGTCGAGGGGCCGTCCGAACGACAGCACCAGCGGAATCAGGGTTCCCGCCACCTGGCGGCGTACGACGGGACGGTCGACGCGTTCGTGATGGCCCACGATGCCGGCCACGAGTCCGGCGAACTCGGGGCGCACGCGATGTCGCACCAGGACCGGGCCCGGTGCGGTCGTCTCGATCACCACGTCGTTCTTCATCGTCGGTCGATTTTCTTCAAGCCGTCGGCGGCTGCTGCCGCGCAGCATGGGTCATGGAAGGAGAACATGATGCGCAGACTGATCGCGATCGAATTCCTCTCGGTCGATGGAGTCATGCAAGGACTCGGGTCGCCCGACGAAGACCGCGAGGGCGGCTTCGAGCACGGCGGATGGGGAGCACCCTACGCCGAAGCGATCCATGCCTCCAGCGCCTCAGGCGGGCTCGGGGGCACGACCGCCTACCTCTTCGGGCGGAAGACCTACGAGAAGATGGCGGCCTTCTGGCCGTCGGTCCCCGACGGCAACCCGATCGCCGCCCACATGAACGCCACCGAGAAGCACGTCGCGACGGGCACCATGACCGAGTTCGGCTGGCACAACACGAGGGCACTGAGCGGCGACCTCGTCGACGGCGTCGAAGCGCTGAAGCGAGCCGGCGACGGTGCCATCGCGATCCTCGGCAGCGGCGTGCTCGTGCGCGCGCTGCTCGAGGCCGGGCTGATCGACGGGCTGCGACTGTTCGTGCACCCGCTGATCCTCGGGTCGGGCAAGCGACTCTTCGGCGACCTCGAGAGCCCGCGCGCGCTCGCGCTGACCGGCTGCAACACTACCCCCATGGGAAGCCTCGTGCTCGAATACGACGTCGAGCACGACGACGAGCCCTGAACGGCGAGCGGATGCCTCGTGGCGCGTCGCGACCGCGACGGGCGCCCGCGGCTACCGGTCGTTCTCGAGGTGCTGTCGCTCGAGCCGTGCCGACTGGGAGACGAGCACGTCGAGCACGGTGCGCACCGCGAGCCGCTCGGCGACGTCGGGTCGCACGAGCGCGACGATCTGCCGGGCGCTCGCGACACCGCGAAGCGGCTTCAGCACGATCGAGTCGGGCACGGCACCCGAGGTGTACCTCGGAACGAAGGCGATGCCGAGGCCGGCCTCGATGAACGCCTCCATGATGCGCATGTCGCTGAACCGCTGGCTCACGACGGCACGACGGCCGGCCTGCTGTTCGATCGCGTGCAGGATGCGTTCGAACGGGAACCCCGGCGGCACGCCGAGCCAGTTCTCGTCGACGAGGTCGGCCGGCGTGACCTGGGCGCGGGCGGCGAGCCGGTGATCCGCGGGCAGGCCGATGTCGAGCGGCTCGGTGAGGAGCGGCACGACGGTGAGGCCGCGGCCGCCCCACGGCAGCATGCCCGGCATCGTGTGCGCGAGCACGATGTCGTGGTCGGCCGTGAGGTCGCCGAACTCGGCGAGCTCGGGATCGAGGTCGGTGGCGTGGACGACGAGCCCCGCCACCTCGGAGAGCTCGATGAGCACCGAGGGCAGCAGGGTCGCACCGATCGTCGGGAACGTCATCAGCGTGACCTCGCCCGAGGGGTCGTTGCGGAACTCGTCCCACAGGGCGGTCGCGTGCTCGATCGCGATCGCGACATCGGCCGCGCTGCGCGCGAGTGCGTGCCCGGCGCTCGTGAGCACGACGCCGCGGCCGCTGCGTGCGGTGAGCGGCATGCCGGCTTCGCGTTCGAGCACCTTGAGCTGCTGCGAGACCGCCGAGGGGGTGCGGCCGGTCGCCTCGGCCACGGCCGTGACGCTGCCGCGTTCGGCGAGTTCGCGGAGCAGGTCGAGGCGTCGCACATCCATGAAGCAATACTACAACGTTGATGTAGCATTGTGAGCTTGTGCTGAATAGTTCGAGGCGAGAGAATTGTGACGTCGAACGGATGCAACGGTGCACGGTCGCTCGACTCAACCGCATCGTTCCACCCGAAGGGATCCATCGTGATCAGCGTCATCGTTCTGCTCAGCGTCGTCTCGGTCGCCGCCATCGCCGGCTCGATCGTCGTCACCGCGCGCGACGGCTACCGCCGCCAGCCGCGAGAGACGTTCGCGCGCACCGTCTGAGTGCCGCGAATCCCCGGAGGTCCGTTCTCCAGGGCATGCAGGGCCGCCGCGCGGGGGAGGGACACCCCTGTGAAGCGAGTGCGGCCCGACAGCAGGGCCGCCGCGCGGGGGAGGGACACCCCGCGGGGCGGCCCTTCTGCTTCGACGGACGCTCCCGCCGCGCCTCTCGACACCGCTCGCCGCCGCCCGATAGCGTGACCGCAGGGCTGGCGCACGAGGGGGGACGCGATGGCGCATGTGGTGGCGACCGGGGCCGGCAAGGCCATGATGGAGCGGCGCAACGATCCGACGCACGACTACATCCTGGGGCTCACCGGCAAGGAGCGCCCGCGGGTGCTGTTCGTCGGCACCGCGACGGGTGACGAGCAGGCGTACACGCTGAGCTTCTACAAGACCTACGACTCCGACCGGTGCGCCCCGCACCACCTGACGCTCTTCCACCGCGATCTCGACGACCTCGCGGAATTCGTGAAGGGCTTCGACGTCATCCACGTGGGCGGTGGCAACACGGCGAACATGCTCGACGTGTGGAAGCGCCAGGGCCTCGACGACATCATGCGCGAGATGTGGCAGGATCCGGCCTCGAACGTCGTCTTCACGGGTGGCTCGGCCGGCGGCATCTGCTGGTTCGAGGGCGGCACGACCGACAGCTACGGTCCGACCCTGCAGGTGCTGCCCGAGGGGCTCGGGTTCCTGCACGGCAGCTTCTGCCCGCACTACGACGCGGAGGACCAGCGGCAGCCGCTCTTCCATGCGGCGCTCAAGAGCGGTGAGCTCGCCACCGGCTACGCGGTCGGCAACCTGCAGTCGCTGCATTTCGAGAACCAGGAGTTCGTGACCGCGATCAGCCCCGTCGACCCGCCGCTCGCCCTCAGGGTCGAGGCGGTCGACGGCGAGATCGTCGAGACTCCGCTCCCGGTGCGGGTGCTGGCGCCCACCGGGCCGATCACGAAGGGGCCGAGCGCGTGAACGACAACGTCTGGATCCTCGTCGCCCAGCTGCTCGTCGTCGTCCTCGCGATCTTCATGGGCACCCGCACGAGCGGGATCGGACTCGGCGTCTGGGGTCTCGTCGGCGTCGCGGTGCTCGTCTTCGGGTTCCAGACGCCACCGGGCAACGCGCCGGTCGACGCGGTGTTCATCGTGCTCACGGTCATCACCGCGGCCTCGGTCATGCAGGCCGCGGGCGGCATCGACTGGATGGTGTCGGTCGCGGCGAAGGCGATCAAGTCGAGGCCGAAGAGCGTCGTCTTCCTCGCGCCCGCGATGTCGTTCCTCTTCACCGTCGGGGCGGGCACGGGCAACATCTTCTACCCGCTGCTGCCGGTCATCTACGACGTCTCCTACGACCAGAAGATCCGCCCCGAGCGGGCGCTGTCGGTCTCGGCCGTGGCCTCGCAGGTCGGCATCCTCTGCAGCCCCGTCTCGGCGGCGACCGCGTCGCTCGTCGTGCTCCTCGCGCCGAGCGGCGTCGACCTGGGCCAGGTGCTGCTGATCATGTGGCCCGCGTCGATCGTCGGGCTCTTCCTCGCGTCGCTCGTCATGGTGCGGCACGGCAAGAACCTCGAGGACGACCCCGAGTACCAGCGGCGCCTCGCCGAACACCTCATCAAGCCCCCGGCCGAGGACACCACCGAGCGCAAGCTGCCGAAGACCGCCGTGCTCTCGGCGTCGATCTTCCTCGCCGGCGTCGGGTTCATCGTGCTCATGGGCCTCTTCGAGGGGCTCCGCCCGATCATCGGCACCGACGACAGCGGCGACCCGGTGCGCGTCTCGGTGACGGTCATCATCGAGGTCACGATGGGCGTCATCGCCGCGCTCATCTTCGTCTTCTGCAAGGTCAAGTCGGCCGATGTGCCGAAGCAGTCGACCTTCCCGGCGGGAATGGTCGGCGCGTTCGCGCTCTTCGGCATCGCGTGGCTCGCGAACACCTTCGTCGCGTACAACAACGACCTCATCGTCGAGGGGCTCGGCTCGCTCGTCGCAGGGTCGACGGCGCTCGTCGGAGCGCTCCTGTTCGCGCTCGCGCTGTTCCTCGTCGCGATGCTCACGACGAGCCAGTCGAGCGCGACGAACGCGATCGTGCCGATCGGCCTCGCGATCGGGCTGCCGGCCTCGCTCATCGTCGGCCTCTGGCCCTCCGCGATGGGCATGTACACGCTGCCCGCGAACGGGTCGCAGGTCGCAACGGCGGCCTTCGACCAGACGGGCACAACGAAGCTCGGCAAGTTCGTGTTCGACCACTCGTTCCAGCTGCCGAACCTCGTCTACGTCGTATCGGCGATGATCATCGGCGTGCTGCTCTCGTTCGTCGTGGTCTGAGGCGCCGGGGAGGCATCCGATGGTCGAGGCCGCAGACCGCACCATCCTCCGCACCTTCCTGCTCGGACTCGCGGAGGGGATGAACGCGGCCGCCGATTCGGTCGACCACATCCACGAGGCGCTCGTGCGCGTCGCTCGCGCGTACGGTCGCGACGACACCGACGTCGTCGTCATGCCGACGGTGATCATCGTGCAGACGGGTCACGGCGAGGAGGGCCACGTCGCGCTCCGCTCGGCCGTCAACGCCTCGTTCCGGTTCGACCAGATCGCCGAGCTGTACCGGCTCGTGGGCGAGGCGGAGCGGGCCGAGATCGATCCGCTCGACGGCATCCACCGCCTCAACGAGATCGGTGCCATGAAGCCGGCGCACGGCTGGCTCGTGCGCACGTTCGGGCATGCCGTCCTCGTGACCGGCCTGGCGCTGCTGCTGGCGCCGACCTGGCAGGGCGCGATCATCGCGTTCGGCCTCGGGGCGTTCGTCGGTCTGGCGAAGCTCGTGCGCTCGCCGACCCTGCAGCTCGTGTTCCCGGTCTTCGCCGCTTTCGCGTGCGCGCTGGTCGTGTTCCTGATCGCGCCGTACGTCGAGATCGGCGATCCGATCCGGCTGCTCATCGCGCCGCTCGCGACGTTCCTGCCGGGCGGCGTGCTGACGACGGCGGTCGCGGAGCTCGCGGTCGGGCAGATGCTCTCGGGAGCCTCGCGTCTCGTCTTCGGCATGGTGCAGCTCGCGCTGCTCGCGTTCGGCATCCTGGCCGCCGGCACCGTGGTCGGCGTGGCCAGCACGAGCTACTCGCCGCTCGAGGCATCCGCGCCGTTCCCGTGGTGGACCGCGATCCTGGGCGTCCTGCTGTTCGCGGTGGGCAACTACCTGCACTTCTCGGCGCCGCGCCGCACCTTCGGCTGGGTGCTGCTCGTGCTCGTGGTCGCCTACGCGGGGCAGGCGGTCGGCACCGCGTTGATCGGTTCGACCGTCAGCGGCTTCATCGGGGCGGTGGCGATGACGCCCGTCGTGCTCTGGATCGCGTCACTGCGCAACGGCGCGCCGTCGCAGCTGACGTTCCTGCCAGCGTTCTGGCTGCTCGTGCCCGGAGCGGCCGGACTCGTCGGCCTCACCGAGGCGGTCGGCACCGCGCACGGCCTCGAGGACTTCGCCGATGCGCTCACCGCGATCATGTCGATCGCGCTCGGCGTGCTCATCGGCACCGCCCTGTACCGGGTCGTGCATCACGGGGCGGAGGAGCTCGCCGAGTTCCACATCGACGTGCCCGCTGCGCTCGCCGAGGAGCGGGAACCGCCGTTCTGGGCGCGACTCGTGCCGGGCACGCCGCGCTCGCTGTGGGGCGGGCGGCGTTCGCGCCGCCATGGCGAGGGGCCGTCAGCGGATGCCTCGGGCCGGGAGCGTTCGGAGGGGTCGTCCGATTCCACCCCTTCCTCTCAGGCAGGCGGGCCGTAAAGTATTGCGGGTGACCACGCACGACTCCGACACCCGCCGCAAGCTCATCGAGCACATCTCGGCCGATGCCGTGTTCCACGGCGACTTCACGCTCACGAGCGGCAAGAAGGCGACGTACTACGTCGACCTGCGCAAGGTGAGCCTCGACCACCGCGTCGCCCCGCTCATCGGGCAGGTCATGCTCGACCTGATCGCCGACATCCCCGACGTGGCCGCCGTGGGCGGTATGACGATGGGCGCCGACCCGATCGCGTCGGCGATCCTGCACCAGGGTGCCGCGCGCGGACTCGCGTACGACGCGTTCGTCGTGCGCAAGGAGCCGAAGGACCACGGCCGCGGCAAGCAGGTCGAGGGCCCCGAGCTCGCCGGCAAGCGCGTGATCGTGCTCGAGGACACGTCGACCACCGGCGGCTCGCCGCTCAAGGCCATCGAGGCGCTGCGCAAGGTCGGCGCCGAGGTCGTCGCCGTCGCCGTCGTCGTCGACCGTGCCACGGGCGCCCGCGAGGTCATCGAGGCCGAGGGCGTGCCCTACCTGTACGCGATCGGCCTGGAAGACCTGGGCCTGGCCTGATGAACGAGCGGCAGGGTTTCGACGACGGCGCCGACTGGCTGCTCGCGCAGCTCGCGGGCGGGGCAGCCGATGCGCCCGCGACGCCGACGGCGCCCATGCCGCAGGCCGCACCGCCGGTGCACGGCGCGCCGCAGGTGACGTCGGGCGCGCGTTCGGCGTTCGCACCGCCGCCTTCGCCCGTCGGTCGGGTGCCGCACGCGTCGGCAGCTCCGACGCCGCCCACCACCCCCGCCGCACAGGTCGCACCGCCGACGCCGACCGTGCCCTCGCGACACGACGAGGTGCTCGACTGGTTCTCGCTCGCCGAGCCGCCGGCGTCCGACACCGCGACCCGAGCGCTGCCCGTCGTCGGGTCGCCCGCCGAGGCCGCACCCCAGGGCCTCGCCCCCTCGCCTGCCGCCGCTTCGGCGCCGCCGACGTGGACGCCGCCGTTCTCGGTCGCCCCGCCGACGCCCACCGTCCATCTGACCGAGGTCGAACCGCCGGTCGGGAGCGCCCCGGCGACCCCGCCTGTCGCGCCTGTCGCGCCGGCGTGGGACGCGCCTGCGCTCCCGGTGGACCCCGCCGCCTCAGCCGCGCCGGCTGCGCCCGCGTGGGATGCGCCTGCCGCGCCGACCGCGCCCGCCTGGGATGTGCCTGCCGTGCCGGCTGCTGCAGTCGACCCGACGGTGCCCACCACCGGTTCCGTCGCACCCACCGCGTGGAACACCCCCCCAGCGCAGCCGGCCCTGCCCGCTGCGCCCGCCTGGGACGCGCCGGTGGCCGAGACCGCGTGGGGTGTCGCTGCGCCGGTCGCGCCCGGTCCGGCGTCAGCACCGGTCGAACCGCAGCGCCCGCCGGTGCCGCCCGGTCCGGTCACCCCGACCGCACCGTTCGCCCTGACCTGGGGTGAGCAGGAGGCGCGTTCCGAGGCGGAGCTCCGTGAGGCGTTCCAGCGCCTGTCCCAGGAGTCCGCGACCGTCGCGGCATCCCGGCCCGGCGAGACTTCCGCCCCCGAGGCGGGCGCTCCAGCGCAGCCGACCGAGCTCCCCGAGCCGGGGCCGGTGCCGACCGCCGAGGCGGACGACCCGTTCGCCGGCTACTCCGCGCCCCCGGTCGCCCGCAGCTCGTTCACCCCGGTCGGCGGCATCCCGGTGCAGCACCCGACGGCACCGCCCGAGGCGCCCGCAGGGTGGGGCGAGCAACCCGCGCCGCGGGCCGCCGCGAGCTACGACGCCGAACTCTGGGCGGCGCTCAACGATCCCGACGGGAATCAACCGGCCGCATCCGCATCCGCATCCGCGTCCGCATCCGCACCCGCGTCGTTCGTCCCCGTGGCCGAGACGCCTGCGCCGGCTCCCGCACCCGACCTGTTCGCGCCTGCGCCTGCGCCTGCACCCGAGACGTCCGCACCGATGCCCGACGCGACCGCGGCGGAACAGGCGGCCCCTCCGGCGAGGAGCCGCTTCGACGCGTTCGCCGAGCAGCTCGAGCAGCCGTACGTCCGCGACGCCTCGGCCGACACGCGGACCGCGATGTTCCCGGCGATCGCGCCGGCCGCACCGGGCGTGCGGCCCGAACCGCCGGCCGACGACGCGTCGACCGCAGACACCCCGACCGTCGCCGCCTCGATCCTCGATGCCCCCTTCGCGCCGGTGCCGCCCACGCGACAGCCCTTCCCGGCGTTCGCCGCCGAGCCGCGGCGGCCGGCACCGACGCCTGCGGCCGAGCCCGTCGACGACCTGCTCGCCGCGCTCGGCGGAGCCTCGACGCCCCGGACCGAGGTCGACCCGCCCGCCGGCGCCATCCCGATCGTCGGCACCGCGGCCTTCGCCGCGGCCGCGGCGGCCGCAGCAGAGGCTGCGGCGAGCTCGGCCGCGGTCGCGACGCCGTTCGGCGCGCCCGCACCGGCCGCGCCGGCTTCGCCCGGTCCGTCGGGTGGGCTCGGCGAGCTCGGACTGTCGTTCGGCGACGACGCCGACGGTGCCGACCTCGCAGACGACGACACGGATGGCGACGAGCCCCGTGGCCGCCTGCGTCTCTTCGGCCGGCGCCGTACCGATGAGGCGGATGACGAGGACGAGGTCGACTCGCCGATCGCACGCGAGCTCGCCGAGACCGGATACTTCTGGAACCTCACGCCCGATCCGTCGGCGGAGGACCCGCGTGCCGAGGCGACGGGATCGGTCTCGGCGATCCTCGCAGCCGCGAACGACGCCGCGGCGACGGGAGCCCAGGTCTCGACGCCGGCGGTCGCCGGCGCGGCGGCGGGCGTTCCGGCGGCATCGCCGTTCGACGCTCCATCGCCCGGCTGGGACGACCGTGGCGCGGGCGACGTGGAGTCGTCGGTCGGCTTCGACCCCTCCTCCGCGAGCCTCGCCGGCCTCGCGGCTCCCGTGGCCTTCGCAGCCCTCGACGAGCCGGGCGACCTCGAGCCGGGCGACCTCGAGCCGGCCGACGTGCCCGCGTGGGACGAACCCGCCGGCTGGGGCGACCCTGCCGGTCGCGGCGAGCCCGAACCCGACGAGTTCGACCCGACCTCGACCGCAGCCGACGCCGCGTCGCACTTCGCCGCCGCCGCCTTCGACGATGATCCCTTCGCCGCGACGCCCGTCGACCCGTCGTCCGCGGAGGCGCCGGACGGCGCCGTCAAGCCCGTGACCGACGGAATCCAGGTGCTCTTCGGATTCTCGCCCGCGACCGCGCCGCAGCCGATGGTGGGTGCGTTCGCGCCGGCCGCCGCCCAGCCTGCGGCGACGGCGCTCATGCCGACTGTTCCGGTCGGCGCCGCGTCTGCGCCGTCCGCCGGCTCGACTGCGGGCGCCGGCCTGTTCGCGTTCGCCGGCGGCAGCGCCGGTGCGGGCGGTGCGACGGGCGGCGGCGGACCGATCCGCGGCGCCTCCGGCCCCGGTGCGGGCGGCTCCGGCACGGGCGGTGCGGGCTCCCCCTCGGGCGGCGGTGGGGGCCGCGGCGGATCGGGCTCCTCCGACCCCACCGGTGGAGACGGAAAGCGAGGCATCCGCCCCCTGGTCTGGATCGCCGGCGCCCTCGTCGCCCTCCTCGTGATCGCCGGCCTCTTCTGGCTCGGCACGCAGATGTCGAAGGGCGGCGGGGCTGCGGCATCCGGCACGCCGACCGCCGAGACGAACGAGACGCCCACGCCCGAGCCGACCGCGGCGCAGCCCGCGGGGGTGCACGCGTGGGACACGCTCTTCGGCGGCGAGTGCCTCGAGCCGTACACCGACGCCTGGCAGCAGGAGTTCACCGTGGTCGACTGCGCGACGCCGCACGCGGCGCAGCTCGTCTACCGCGGCACGCTGCCGGGCGACGCGGCCGCCGCGTATCCCGGTGAGACCGAGCTCGCGTCGCAGATGAACCTGTTGTGCACCGCCGACGGCGTCATCGACGTCGCGGCCGTGTCGGGCATGACCGACCTGCAGGTTCAGGGCGCGTACCCGGCCGACGCCGCGCAGTGGGACGCGGGTGCACGGTACTACTACTGCTTCGCGAGCCGCTCGAGCGGCGAGAAGCTGACCGCCAGCATCGCCGGCCCCGGCCCGGCCGCCTGAGCCGGGGCGAGGTCGACATGGCCGAGGGAGGTTCGCGCGTGCTCGTCGTGGGCTCGCTCAACGTCGACGCGACGACGTACGTCGAACGATTCCCCGAGCCCGGCGAGACGATCGCCGCACACGCGTTCCAGACGGCGCTCGGCGGCAAGGGATCGAACCAGGCCGTCGCTGCGCACCTCGCCGGCGCCGACGTCGAGCTCGTCGCCCGCATCGGCGACGACGCGAACGGCGGACTCGCCCTGACCGTGCTCGACGGCTTCGGCCTGCCGACCCGCGGCGTCGAGCGCACCGCCGGGTTGCCGACCGGCATCGCCCAGATCACCGTTGCCGACTCGGGCGAGAACACCGTGATCGTCGCCGCCGGCGCGAACCACGAGCTGGGCCCCGACGTCGTCGACTCCGCACGTGAGCGCATCGCGGGCGCGGGCCTCGTGCTCACGCAGGGCGAGCTGCCGGTCGCGACGATCGAGCACCTCGCGGCGATCTGCGACGAACTCGGCGTGCGCTTCGTGCTCAACCTCGCGCCGCCCGTGCCGACCACGGCAGCGACGCTCGCCGTGTGCGATCCGCTCGTCGTGAACGAGCACGAGGCGCGTGCCGTGGGCATCCGGCCGGATGTCCCGGAGCCGCCGTCCCTCGACGACTGGCGCGACCTCGCGGCCGCGGCGGTCGGCCGGGTCGCCCGGTCGGTCGTCATCACGCTCGGTGCCGCCGGCGCCGTCGCCGCGACGCGCGCCGGCAGCTGGGCCCTGGCCGCGCCCGCCGTCGAGGCCGTCGACACGACCGGTGCCGGCGACTGCTTCACCGGCACGCTGAGCGCCTTCCTCGCGGAGGGACGTCCGATGCCCGAGGCCGTGCGCATCGCCGTGGCGGCGGGCGCGCTCGCGGTGCAGCGGCGTGGCACGGTCGACTCGTACGCCCCGCGCGCCGAGGTGCTCGCCGCCGCGGGCCTCGGCGACCCGGGCGGTGCCGCATGAGCCTGCCCGTCATCGTCGACTGCGACCCCGGGCACGACGACGTCTTCGCGCTCTGGCTCGCGGCGGGGCATCCGGCCCTCGACCTGCGCGCCGTGACGACCGTCGGCGGCAACGTGCCCCTCGAGCACACGAGCCGGAACGCGCGCGTCGCGCTCACGGTCGCGGGTATCGACGGCGTGCCGGTCGCCGCCGGCGCTGCGGGGCCGATCGCCCGGGTGCTGCAGACCGCCGAGTGGATCCACGGCGAGAACGGGCTCGGCGGCCCGGTGCTGCCCGAGCCGACCGTGCCGCTCGACGAGCGCACCGCGACCGAGCTCATGGCCGACACCCTGCTCGCCGCAGACGAGCCCGTCGCGATCGTCGCGACGGGTCCGATCACGAACGTCGCCGTGCTGCTGCGCGACCGGCCCGAGGTCGCCGACCGCATCCGCGAGGTCGTCTGGATGGGCGGCTCCACCGAGCGCGGCAACGCGACCCCGTACGCGGAGTTCAATGCGCTCGTCGATCCCGAGGCGCTCGACCTCGTGGTGCGCAGCGGCGTGCGGTTCACGATGGTCGGGCTCAACGTGACGCATCGCGCGCTCGTCACCCCCGCCGTGCGCGAGCGGCTGGCCGGCGCGGGCAACCGCACCGCGTCGTTCGCGGGGGAACTGCTCGACTTCTTCTGCCGCACGAACGACGAGGTGTTCGGCATGCCCGACGGGCCGCTGCACGACCCGGTCGCCGTCGCGGTGCTCGCCGACCCCGATTGCGTCGCCCTGCGGCGCACCCGCCTCGACGTCGAGCTGCAGGGCACGGAGACGCTCGGCGCGACGAGCGTCGACTTCGACGGGATGCTCCGCCGCGAGCCGAACGCGTTCGTCGCGGTCGAGCTCGACGTCGACCGATTCTGGGGTCTCGTCGAGGCATCCCTCGCTCGTCTCGGCTGACGGGCGCGGCGTCGGCGGGGCGGGGTAGCCTCGGGAGGGTGACCGCAACTGGAGCCGCTCGCGACGAGCTGGCCGCGCTCGTCGGCGACGCGACGTTCCTCGACGACTGGCGCGACGGCGCCGAGTTCGGCGAGATCGAGTACCGCGACGCCGCCGTGCTCATCCTGTTCGGCGTGCTCGACGAACTGCCGAGCGAGCATACCGCGCACGATCGCGCGGTCTCGCGCGACCTCGACGTCCTGCTGCTCGCCCGGGCCGAGACCCTGCGCTCGCACGCCGGCCAGGTCGCGTTCCCCGGC
This sequence comes from Agromyces sp. NPDC055658, assembly GCF_053618155.1. Lineage (NCBI taxonomy): Bacteria > Bacillati > Actinomycetota > Actinomycetes > Micrococcales > Microbacteriaceae > Agromyces > Agromyces sp. NPDC055658. The sequence continues at coordinate 82,361 of NZ_JBSHHD010000016.1, forward strand.
GGGCGCGTCGATCCGGGCGACCGCGACGTGGTCGACGCGGCGCTGCGCGAGGCTCGGGAAGAGACGGGGCTCGACACCGCGGGCGTCGACGTGCTCGGCACGCTGACGCCGTTGTCGGTTCCCTACTCGGGCCACATGGTGACCCCGGTGCTCGGCTGGTGGCGGTCGCCGTCGCCGGTCGGCGTCGTCGACGTCGCCGAGTCGTCGGCGGTCTTCCGAACCCCGGTCGCCGACCTCGTCGACCCGGCGAACCGCTACACCACGGTGCTGCGCCGCGACGGGCAGGAGTGGCGCGGGCCCGCCTTCCTGCCGACGGTCGCCGGGCGGCAGCACCTCGTCTGGGGATTCACCGCGCTCGTGCTCGACAAGATGCTCGACCGGCTCGGCTGGGCCGAGCCGTGGGACGAGGGGCACGAGCTCGACCTCGAGCCCTGATGCCGTGCGGCGACCATCGGTCGTGGGGTCGCCGCTCGCGGCGTAGGCCGTGCGGCCGGGCCCACTCGATCGCCGAGTGTGGCCGTTCGCACCGGATGTTGCCGCTGAACAGGCAACGACGGGTGGCAACGGTCACGCTCGGCGACGCGACGCGACGCGACGCGACGCGACGCGACGAGACGCGACGCGACGCGACGCGTCGGCGAACGTGCGGCGGCTCAGGCGAACGAACGGATGACTCGCGCGAGGCGCGCGACCGCCTCGTCGACGACCGCGTCGGAGAGGTTGCCGTAGCCGACGACGAGCGCCTCCGGCATCGAGTGCGCGCTCGACGCACGGTAGCGGGTGAGGTCGGCGACCGCGAGCTCGGCGCGTGCCGCCGCCGCCGAGACGTCGCTCGCACGAACGCCCGCCGGCAGCGCGAGCACGGCGTGCATGCCCGCGGCGATGCCCGACACCGCGAGTTCGGGGAGCTCGCGCCCGAGGGCGGTGAGCAGGGCGGCGCGCCGCCGCCGGAACCGCCCGCGCGCGGCGCGCAGGTGCCGCTCGAGGTCGCCCCCTTCGATGAACTGGGCGAGCGCCGCCTGTTCGAGCGTCGACGGGCGGGGGCGCTCGGCCAGCCGCACCCGCTCGCGGAGCGCGGGCGGCATGAGCGCCCAGCCGAGCCCGAACACCTGCGCCATCGACTTCGAGAGCGATCCGACGAGCACGACCCGGTCGGGGGCGAGCCCCTGGAGCGCGGCGATCGGTCGGCGGTCGTAGCGGAACTCGGCGTCGTAGTCGTCCTCGATGAGCACGCCGTCGACGCTCCGCGCCCAGCGCACGATCGCGTCGCGCCGTGAGGGCGAGAGGGCGGCACCCATCGGGAACTGGTGCGCGGGCGTGATGAGCGCGGCACGGGCGCCCGTGCGCCGGGCCGCCCGCTCGAGCGCCTCGACGTCGATGCCGTCGCCGTCGACCGGCACGGGCACCGGGGTGAGGCCGGCGGCCGCGGCGACCTCGCGCAGCTTCGACCAGCTCGGGTCCTCGACGACGATCGCCGAGTGCCCGGCGGCCTTGAGGCCCGCGACGACCGCCGTCATGCCGTCGGTCGCGCTGTGCGTGATGACGACGTCGTCGGGCGCGGCGACCGCGTGGCGCGACCGTTCGAGGTACGCGGCGACGGCGGTGCGTGCCGAGGGATGGCCGAGCCGGTCGACGACCGTGAGCTCGGCGTCGGGCAGCACCTCGAGCGCGCGCCGCACGGCAGCCGCCCACCGCGTGCGCGGCACATGCCTGAGGTCGGGCACGCCGGGCCCCAGGTCGAACCGCGGGCGCCGGTACTCGCCGCGCAACCCCGACGGTCGTCTCGTCGTTCCGGCTGCGGCCGGTGGTCGAGTCGTGACGAAGGCCGGTGTCGAGGCCTCGTCATCAGGTCTCGAGACGCGTGCTCCTTCGTCGCTCGCCACGACCCGAGCACGGATGGCCGCAGCGGGTTCGACCGGTGGGGATGTCGCGGCGCGCGCCGGGACGCGCGTGCCCGAGCCGACCGTCGCCTCGAGGAACCCCTCGGCGACGAGCTGCCCGTAGGCCTCGGTCACCACCCAGCGCGAGACGCCGAGCGTCTCGGCGAGGGCGCGGCTCGGCGGCAGCGCGGCGCCCGCGGGGGCCCGCCCGCTCGCGACCGCCTCGCGGATCGCGCGTTCGAGCCGGTCGCGCAGGGGAGCGGGGCCCGGGCCGAGGTCGAGCATGGTCTCCCACGCGAGGGCCGGTGTGCGGGCGGCAGTGGGGCGAGGCATCCGGTCTCTCGATTGGTCTGGTCGAACGAGTACTGATTGGAGTGTATGCCCGAGCCGATCGGTTCGTACGCTCGAAACCGTCAACCCCACCGATGGAGGAGAACCCCATGCGATACCGCACGATCGGCAACGGCCGCACGAGCTTCGACGTCTCGACGATCTGCCTCGGCACCATGCAGATGGGCACGAAGATCGACGAGGCCACCTCGTTCGCAATCCTCGACCGCTTCGTCGAGGCCGGCGGCACGTTCATCGACACGGCGAACAACTACAGCTTCTGGGACGGCGGGTACGGCCGCGACAGCGAAGACCTGATCGGCCGCTGGCTCGAGAGCCGCGGCGTGCGCGACCGGGTGCGCATCGCGACGAAGGTCGGCGCGGCGAAGAAGGACCCGGCGCTGCCGCTCTCGAACGTGCCGCCGACGAACTTCCAGGGGCTCGGCGCCGACATCGTCGACTGGGAGGTGCGCGAGAGCGCCAAGCACCTCGGCGTCGACCGCATCGACGCCGTCTACGGCCACGTCGACGACCTCGAGACGCCGCTCGCCGAGACCGTCGGCGCCTTCGGCGCACTGCAGGACGAGGGGCTCGTGGGCGTCTCGGGCATCTCGAACGTGGCGCTGTGGCGCATCGTCGAGGCGCGCGAGGAGGCGATCCGCCAGGGCGTCTCGCCGTACGGCCTCGTGCAGCAGCAGTACAGCTACATCTACCCCGTCCCGAAGCTCGGCCGGCAGAACTTCGTGACGCCCGAGCTGCTCTCGTATGCGGCATCCACCGGGGTCGACGGCCGCGCGCCGCTCGCCGTCACCGCCTACTCGCCGCTGCACCAGGGCGCGTACACGCGTCGCGACAAGCCGCTCTGGGGCGGTGTGAACCACCCGACGACGTACGCGCGCATCGAGTTGCTGCACGAGGTCGCGCGCGAGGTCGGTGCGACGCCGAACCAGGTCGCGCTCGCGTGGCTGCTCGGTCGCGAGGTGCCGGTCATCCCCGTCGCGGGGCCGTCGAGCGTCGCCCAGCTCGAGGAGGTGCTCGGCGCCGCCGAGCTCGACCTCGACCCCGAGGTGCGCGCGCGGCTCGACGCCGACCCCGAGGAGGCGCCGCTCGCGGCGTGAGCCGTGCGGCGGGGCTCACTCGATCGCCGAGTGCGGCCGTTCGCACCGAGTGTTGCCGCAGACCGGGCAACGACGGGTGGGAACGGCCACACTGGGCGGCCTCGGGTGCGCCGGGTCGGCGTCAGTCGCCCTGCTCGACCTCTTCGTCGGTGTCGGCGTCGTCGTCGGCGTCGGGCTCGTCGTCTTCATCGTCGAGGTCGGGCTCGGCCACGCTCAGCACCTCGATGAGGAGTGACTCGTCGAGCTCGGCGTAGATGACGAGGCCCGCGTACTGCGTCGGCGCCTCGTAGACGAGCACGAGCGTGGCGTCGCTCGACACGATGGCACCCTGCAGGTCGAGCTCCTCGTCGAGCGCGGCGTAGTCGGCCGCCTCGGGCGCGCGTTCAGCGCCCTCGAAGTCCGAGTCGACGAGTTCGTGCACGATCTCGTCGTCGAGGCGGTCGAGCTCCTCAGCCGTGAGCGGGGCGAGCGCGCGCTGGGCGATGGCGAGCATCTCAGGGGCCTCGAGCTGCTCGTCGTCGTCGAGTGCGAAGAGCACGGCGACCTGCCGGTCACCCGGCAGCGAGACGACGGCGCTGAGCTCGCCGTCCTCGTCGAGGTCGATGTCGGTGAGTTCGATCATGGTGCCAACCCTTTCAGAGATGCGGCTCGCGTGCGGCGCCTGCGGGATCAGAGTTCGGTCTCGGCCGGGTCGCCGACGAGCTCGAAGACGCCCTTCAGCACCTCGTCGGGGCGGAACGGGTACTTCTCGATCTCGGCCCGGTCGCTGATGCCCGTGAGCACGAGCACCGTGTGCAGGCCGGCCTCGATGCCCGCGACGATGTCGGTGTCCATGCGGTCGCCGATCATCGCCGTGTTCTCGGAGTGGGCGCCGATCTTGTTGAGCGCCGAGCGGAACATCATCGGGTTCGGCTTGCCGACGACGTAGGGCTCCTTGCCGGTCGCCTTCGTGATGAGCGCGGCGATCGCCCCGGTCGCGGGCAGCGGGCCGTCGGCGCTCGGGCCGGTCGCGTCGGGGTTGGTGACGATGAACCGGGCGCCGTCGTTGATGAGCCGGATCGCCTTCGTGATCGCCTCGAACGAGTAGTTGCGGGTCTCGCCGACGACGACGAAGTCGGGGGCCGTCTCGGTCATGATGTAGCCGGCTTCGTGCAGCGCCGTGAGGATGCCCGCCTCGCCGATGACGAACGCCGAGCCGCCGGGCAGCTGCTGCTTGAGGAAGTCGGCGGTCGCGAGCGCCGAGGTCCAGATGCGCTGCTCGGGCACGTTGAGGCCCGACGCCCGCAGCCGCGCCGACAGGTCGCGGGCCGTGAAGATCGAATTGTTCGTGAGCACGAGGTACGGGGTGCCGGCGTCCTCCCACTGCTGCAGCAGCTCGGCGGCGCCCGGCAGGGCGTGGTTCTCGTGCACGAGCACGCCGTCCATGTCGGTCAGCCAGCACTCGACTTCGTCGCGTCGTCCCATGCGCCCAAGCCTAGGCCGCGCGGGTCACGGGCCGATGACGAGCGTGTGACGGGCGGGATGCCTCGTGGACGTCGCTACTCGCCCTCGGGCGAGGCGAGCGCCGCGACCACGTCTTCGACGAGCTGCACCTCGCTCGGCTCGTCGTCGGCCGCCGGCGTGAAGCCCATGCGCACGACGACGAGGTCCTCCGAGGGCACCACGATGACCTTCTGCCCGTCGTGGCCCGACGCGTAGTACGTGTCGGCCGGCAGGCCGGGCCAGCGCAGGCTGCCGTCGGCGAGGGTGTTCACGCGCCACCCCATGCCGTAGCCGGGGTCGTCGGTCTCGTCGACCGGCGTCACCTCGAGCGAGCGTGCCATCCAGTCGGTGGGCAGCAGCTGCTCGCCGTTCCACTCGCCGTTCTGCAGGGCGAACTGGCCGATCGCGGCCCAGTCGCGCGGGGTCGCCCAGAGGTACGACGAGCAGACCGGCGTGCCGGCTGCGTCGGGTTCGAAGGTCGCCGACTCGAGGCCGAGCGCGCCGAGCAGGGTCTGTCGGGGCAGGTCGGCGCCGAGGCCGGTGCGCTCGGCGAGCACCGAGCAGAGCAGCGTCGTCGAGCCGCTCGAGTACTCCTGGAACGTGCCGGGCTCGTGCTCGAGGGGGAGGCTCGCGACATAGCCGCCCATGTCCTCCTCGTTGTAGAGCATCTGCGTGATCGGGGTGCCGAGGTCGTACGTCTCGTCCCACTCGAGGCCGCTCGTCATGCGCAGCAGCTGCTCGATCGTGATGTCGGCGCGCCCGTCGGTCCATTCGGGGCGCAGGCCGTCGTCGTCGAGTGCGACCTCGCCCTGCTGCACGAGCATGCCGGTCATGAGGTCGGTCGCGCTCTTCGACATCGACCAGCCGAGCTGCGGGGTCTCAGCGTCGAACCCGTCGGCGTAGCGCTCGGCGACGAGTTCGCCGCCCTTGGCGACGACGACCGCGCGGGTGCCGAGCGCCTCGGCGTCTGCGGCGGGCAGGTCGTCGCCGAACGCCGTGGCGAGGGCGGCGTCGAGCTCCGGCGACGGCGACGGCGCCGAGGCATCCGCGAAGGGGTTGCCGTCGCTCGTCACGGCGGTCGCCTCGCCGAAGTCGGGGGCGTCGCCCGCGAGGGTGCAGCCGAAGCCGGGCGCGAACCACGCCTTCTGGGCGGCGAGCAGGCCGAGGAGCGAGCCCGTCGTGACGGCCTCGTCACGGTCGACGTCGACCGAGAGGTACGGCACGAGCGGGTTCGGCGGCAGGTCGCTCGCCGGGTCGTCGCGCCCGGCCACCTCGGTCACGGCGCAGGCGTTGTGCGCGGCGTAGCCGGTGCCGGTGCGCAGCATCGGGCGCTGCCACCAGTAGACGGCGACGGCCCCCGCCACGAGTACGAGCACGATGACGAGGAGGACGACCAGTGTCCGGCGGAGAATGCGCACCGCCGGATGCTAACAGCCGGGCGGTCATTCCCATACGCGTTTGTGGGAAGCCCACGGACGGGAGGGGCCGTCGGTCGGGGCCGGGTCAGCCGGTGACCCAGATCTCAGCGGCCGCGCCGGCCGTCAGTTCGACGGGGGATGCCGCGGCCGCCGCACCGTCGTCGTCATCAGCGTCGATCGCCACGAGCTCGACGAGCACGCGCTCGCCGGAGGCATCGGCGTTCCCGACTTCGATGGCCACCCCGGGGGCGATGCCCGCGGCGGCGAGGGCGCGCAGCACCTCGGGGTCGCGGTCGCTGATGCGCAGCACGCGACCGGTGTGGCCGGCGGGCGCTCCGTCGAGCCGCAGGAAGGGCTCGGTCGCGATCGCACCGTCGGCGGCGGGGATCGCATCGCCGTGCGGGTCGCGCGATGGGCGGCCGAGCCGCAGGTCGATCTGCTCGAGCAGCCGGTCGCTCAGCGCGTGCTCGAGCACCTCGGCCTCGTCGTGCACCTCGTCCCACGCGTAGCCCATCTCGCGCACGAGCCAGGTCTCAATGAGCCGGTGCCGCCGCACCACCGAGAGGGCGCGCTCGCGGCCCGCGTCGGTGAGCCGCAGCGGCCCGTACGGCACGTGGGCGACGAGGCCCTGCGCCGCCATCTTCTTCACCATCTCGGTGACGCTCGACGGGGCGACGCCGAGCTTCGCCGCGAGCTGCGAGGGCGTGATGGGGTCGGGCTGCCACTCGGTGTGGGCGTACACCGTCTTGAGGTAGTCCTCGATCGCGGGGTTCTTGCTGGCGGGCATCGCGCCCAGCCTAGCCGCGAGGCCCGTCAGACCCGCGCGAGCCGTTCGATGTCCTCGAGGAACGCGCCGGCGGTCTCGGCCGACACCGTGGTGCGGGTGCCGGCGATCGCGTCGAGGTAGTCGGCGGTGCTCGGACCGGCGGGGCGCGGTGCGGCGCCGTGCGCCGAGGCATCCCGGTCGTCACCCGTCGCGCCGTTGCGCACCGCGGCCTCGAACGCCCGCTGCGACGCGCTGCGGGCGGCGAACTCGATGTCGGCGGGCGAGAACCCGGCGGAGCGTTCGACGAGCAGGGCGACGTCGACGGCGGCGGCCACCTGCTCTGGCACGTACCGCTGCCAGATCGCCTGCCTCGCCGCCTCGTCGGGCAGGCCGATCGGGATCACGTAGTCGAATCGTCCGTGCCGGAGGAACGCGCTGTCGAGCGCGCGGATGAAGTTCGTCGCGCACACGAGGAGCCGCCCGGGCTGCTCGCGGAACGCCGGGATGATCTTGAGCAGCTCGTTCGTGACGCCCTGCAGCGGCGACGGCGGCTCGCCCGATCGCTGTGCGGCGATCTCCTCGACCTCGTCGATGAACACGACCGCGTGCTCGAGCTCGGCGATCTTCGTGAACGTGTCGCGCAGCGCCCCGGCGAGGCCGCCGGGCTCGGCGGCGAGCCGCGACGGGAACACCTCGACGAACGACCACTCGAGCCGTGAGGCGATCGCCTTCGCGAACGTCGTCTTGCCAGTGCCTGGCGGGCCGAACAGCACGACCGCGCGCGGCGGCACCACGCCGTAGCGGTCGGCGAGGTCGGGCTCGGCGAGCGGCAGCACGAGGCGCTGCTCGAGGATCTCCTTCTCACGGCGCATGCCCGCCACCGACTCCCAGAGCGTGCGGGGCAGCAGCCGGCCGCCGAGCTCGGCGAGCGAGCTCAGCTCCTGCCGCTGCACGGGGATGCGGCGCTCGAAGTAGCGCAGCTGGTGCTTGAGCTCGAAGCCCTGGTTGGCGAAGGCGTCGACCCGGCTCTCGTTCTCGGGGATGAGCGCCGAGAGCTTCGTGAGGCCGTGCGGCGCCATGCGCTTCTCGAGGGCCGCGAGCATCGCCGAGCCGATGCCCTGGTGCCGCCAGTCGTCGGCGATCGCGAAGAACACGACCCAGCCCTGGTCGTGCGCGGCACGGCCGACGGCGGCGCCGATCACCTGGTCGGCGTGCACCGCGACGATCGCGTGGTCCATCTGGCACGAGGCGATCACCTCGCTGAGGTCGTAGACCGGCTCGTGCGACGACTGCCGCTGCGCCTCCCAGAGGTGCAGGATGCCGTCGAGGTCGTCGTTGTGGAACTCGCGCAGCCGCCAGCTTGACATGTGGTCCTCCATCGGTGAGTTCCAGCAGCGTAGGCGACGGCCCGGCGCGGGCGTCCCGTGTGACGTCGCGTGCGACGGAAAGATCCTCGAGTGTTGCGCCGGCGGAAAGTTCTGCGGCAGTTCTGCGGCTGCCACAGGCAATTCCGGCGACACGCCGCAGGCGGGGCCGCCCCGGACGGCGAGTCGCGCGGAAGTGCCTGTAATCGGCGGGCTCGGGGTGGCTCGGGCGTCATGCCCCCGTGAAGACGAGCCAGAGCAGGACCCCGTTGAGCGCGATGAGGAACACCGACGCCGCGATGCCCGCGGCGGTCGTCGCCCAGTGGTTGCGCCACTGCCCGAGCACCGTGTCCTTCGCCGTCAGCGCGACGAGCGGCACGAGCGCGAACGGGATGCCGAACGACAGCACCACCTGGCTGAGCACGAGCGAGAGGGTCGGGTCGAAGCCGAGCCAGAGGATCACGAGTGCGGGGATGAGCGTCACGAGTCGCCGCGCGAGCAACGGCACGCGCACGTGCAGCAGGCCGTACATGATCTCGGCGCCCGCGTAGGCGCCGACCGAGGTCGAGGCGAGGCCCGAGGCGAGCAGGCCGACCGCGAAGAGCGTCGCGATCGCTGGGCCGAGCGCCGCGCCGAGTGCGGCGTACGCACCCTCGAGGCTGTCGGTGCCCTCGACGCCCGACAGGTTCACCGCCGCGAGCAGCAGGATGCAGAGGTTCACCGTGCCGGCGATCGCCATCGCGATCGAGACGTCCCAGCGGGTGGCGCGAACGAGGATGCCGGTGGGCAGTGCCGTCGCGGTGCCCGGAAGCAGCTCGGGGGAGGCATCCGTGCCCCGGCGGAGGCCGAAGCCGTGCCAGCCCGTGCGCGCGCCGGGCTCGCGGCCGCGCTCGCCGACCTGCTCGCCGACGTGCCGTGCGAAGCGATCGCGCGAGAGCGCCGAGTGCGCGTAGATCGCGTGCGGCATGATCGTCGCGCCCAGGATCGAGGCGGCGAGCAGCACCGAGTTCGCGTCGGCGAAGCGCGGCACGAGCCCGGCGAGGAGGCCGGCGGGGTCGGGCGGGGCGATGAAGACGCCCACCGTGAACCCGATCGTGATGATCGCGAGCAGCCCCATGATCACGAACTCGAAGGTGCGCGGCCCTCGCTTGGACTGCAGCACCAGCAGCACGATCGAGACGGCCCCCGTGATGAGTCCGCCCCAGACGAGCGGCACCCCGAACAGCAGGTTGAGGGCGACGGCGCCGCCGATCACCTCGGCCAGGTCGGTCGCCATGGCGACGAGCTCGGCCTGCAGCCAGTACGCGCGCCGCCCCCACCGGTTGCGGATGCGTCCGCCGAGCACCTCGGGCAGGCTGCGGCCGGTGACGATGCCGAGCTTCGCCGACAGGTACTGGATGAGCCAGGCCATCACGTTGCCGAGCACGACGACCCAGACGAGCAGGTAGCCGTACTGGGCGCCGGCGGTCATGTTGCTCGCGACGTTGCCGGGGTCGAGGTAGGCGACGCCCGCGACGAGAGCGGGACCGATGAGCCAGGCGACGCGCGGCAGGGATGCCTCGGCCCGGCGCCGCCCGCCCCGATGGGGGCGCTCGGGGCGGACGGTGGTCGTGGGCTCGGTCTCGTCGTCGAGCGTTTTCGGCATGCCTAAAACATAGCAATATTTCGGCGTACCGAAAAC
>NZ_JBSHHD010000017.1:0-89598 GCF_053618155.1 Agromyces sp. NPDC055658
CCCCGGCGCATCGCGCCGGGGCCGTTTCTCGTGCGCCGGCCGTGAGCGGCGCCAACGGCACCGTCTCGCGCAGCCTGCCGCCGACCTGAGGTCGCGCAGACGGTCGCACGGCGGGGATGTTGCGGGCAGTTCGCGCGACTCCACGATGTGGGATCGCGTGAACGGTCGCACCGCGGGGATGCCGCGGGCAGTCCGCGCGACTCCGCGATGCGAGTCGCACGAACGGCGGGGAGCGCCCCGGTGCCGGCCGAACGCGCGACTCCACCTCGCGGACGTCGCGGCCGCGGAGGCGGCGACCCGGCCCCGCGGACATGGGAACGGGCGGATGCCGCAGCATCCGCCCGTTCGTCGTGGTTCAGGAGCGGGTCACTCCTCGTCCTGACCGAGCGTGCCCAGGTAGAGGCCGATGACCTTCGGGTCGTTGAGCAGCTCACGACCGGTGCCGGTGTAGGCGTCGCGACCCTGGTCGAGCACGTAGCCGCGGTCGCAGATCTGCAGGCATCGCCGGGCGTTCTGCTCGACCATGATGGTCGTCACGCCCGCCTTGTTGATCTCCTTGACGCGGAGGAAGGCCTCGTCCTGCCTGACCGGCGAGAGGCCGGCGCTCGGCTCGTCGAGCAGCATCACGTGCGGGCCCATCATGAGCGCCCGCGACATCGCCACCATCTGGCGCTCGCCGCCCGAGAGCGAACCGGCCCGCTGGCTGAGTCGCTTTCCGAGCTCGGGGAAGATCGCCGTGACGAACTCGAGTCGCTCGCCGAGCCCCTTCGGGCGCAGGTAGATGCCCATCTCGAGGTTCTCGCGGATGGTGAGCGACGGGAACACGTTGTTCGTCTGCGGCACGAAGCCGACGCCCTTTGCGACGAGCTTGTTCGCCTTGAGGTTCGTGATCTCCTCGCCGTTCAGGAAGATGCCGCCTTCGCGCACCTTCACGAGGCCGAAGATCGACTTGAGCAGCGTCGACTTGCCGGCCCCGTTGGGGCCGATGATGCCGATCAGCTCGCCGGGCGCCGCGGTCAGCGAGCACCCGTTGAGGATGTTCACGCCCGGGAGGTACCCGGCCGTGATGCTGCGCACGTCGACGACGAGGTCGCCCGCGGGCGGCTGCTCGACGGCGGGGGCGGGGCTACTGTTCGTCATCGATGAGCTCCTTCAGCGCTTCGACGTGGCCGGTGTCGGTCGCGCCGAGATCCTGGTCGTGGTGCTGGCCGAGGTACGCGTCGATCACCGCCTGATCCTGCATGACCGTGTACGGGTCGCCCTCGGCGACGACCTTGCCCTCGGCCATCACGATCACCCAGTCGGCGATGTGGCGCACCATGTGCATGTCGTGCTCGACGAAGAGCACCGACATGCCCTGGGTCTTCAGGTCGAGGATGTGGTCGAGCAGCGACTGCGTCAGCGCCGGGTTCACACCGGCCATCGGCTCGTCGAGCATGACGAGCGTCGGATCGCTCATGAGCGCCCGCGCCATCTCGAGGAGCTTGCGCTGGCCGCCGGAGAGGCTCGCCGCGTAGTCGTCCTTCTTGGCATCGAGCTTGAACCGGCCCAGCAGCTCGAGCGCCTTCGCCTCGATCTCGTCGTCCTGCTTGCGCCAGAGGAACGGCAGCATGGCGCGGAAGAGGTTCTCGCCCCGCTGGCCGGTCGCCCCGAGCTTCATGTTGTCCATGACGGTCAGGAGCCCGAGCGCCTTGGTGAGCTGGAACGTGCGGATCAGCCCGAGCCGCGCGACCTTGAAGGCCGGCACGTGCGCGAGCGACTTGCCGTCGAAGCTCCACGTGCCGTGGTCGGGCTTGTCGAACCCGGTCAGCAGGTTGAAGAACGTCGTCTTGCCGGCACCGTTCGGCCCGATGAGGGCCGTGATGGCGCCGCGCGGGACCTCGACGTGCGCGACGTCGACCGCGGTGAGGCCGCCGAAGGTGCGCTTGACCCCGTCGGCGATGAGGATCGGATCGGTCTTCTTGCAGCCCGGCACGGCGTCGCCGACGTGCAGGCCGACGCTCTTGACCGGCTTCTTCGTGGGGATGGCGTCACTTGACAAAGGACATCTCCTTCTTGTTCCCGAGCATGCCCTGTGGTCTGAACACGACCATGAGCATGATCGCCACGCCGACCAGGATGAAGCGGAGCTGGCCCGACTGCACCTCGGAGATCGGCAGCCAGCCGGCCTCGACCGCACGGGCGACGAATCCGGAGAAGAACGAAAGCGCGACCCAGAACACGATCGAGCCGAGCACCGGGCCGAGCACGGTCGCAGCGCCGCCGAGCAGCAGGATCGCCCAGGTGAAGAACGTGAGCGACGTCGCGTAGTTCGAGGGCACGACGGCTCGCGGCAGGATGAAGATCATGCCGGCGAATGTGCCGAAGACACCACCGAGGATGAGGCTCTGCATCTTGTACGAGTAGACGTTCTTGCCGAGCGAGCGCACCGCGTCCTCGTCTTCGCGGATGCCCTTGAGCACGCGGCCCCACGGGCTCCGCATGAGCACCCAGACGAGCACGCACGCGAGGGCGACGATCGTCCACGCGACCACGATGTTCCACCAGTCGTTCGCGCTGAACATCCAGGGCCCGAAGCCCGCCTTGCCCGAGAAGCTGAACGGGTTGAGCGCCCGGAAGCCGGCCTTGTACTCGCTGAGGCCGTTCGCCGAGCCGGTGACGTCGCGGAAGGTGTTCGTGGTGAACAGCAGTCGCAGGATCTCGGCCGCCGCGATCGTGACGATCGCGAGGTAGTCGGCTCGCAACCGCAGGGTCGGGATGCCGAGGATGAGCGCGAACACGACGGATGCGCCGACGGCGACCAGCACGGCGGCCCAGACGGGGAAGCCGAAGGTGAGCACCGAGATGGCGTAGCCGTATGCGCCGAGCGCCATGAAGCCGGCCTGGCCGAAGTTCAGCAGGCCCGTGTAGCCGAAGTGCACGGCGAGGCCGAGGGCCGCGAGGGCGTAGGCGGCGGTGGTCGGGCTCAGCACCTCGACGGCCGCGTTCGAGAAGATTGCTCCCCAGTCGATCATTTCGGGCCTCCTAGCCGATCCGCTCTCGGCGACCGAGGATGCCCTGCGGACGCAACAGCAGCACGAGGATGAGGATCACCAGTGCCGCGACGAACTTCATGTCTGCCGGAAGCCAGAGCGTCGAGAGCTCGACGAACAGTCCGACGATGAGCGAGCCGACGAGTGCGCCGAACGCCGTGCCGAGCCCGCCGAGGGTGACGGCGGCGAACACGAGCAGCAGGATCTGGAAGCCCATGTCCCAGCTCACGCCCGGACGGTAGTAGGCCCAGAGGATGCCGCTGAGGCCCGCGAGCGCTGCGCCCAGCACCCACACAATGCGGATGGTGCCGTCGACGTCGATACCGCTCGCGGAGGCGAGGCTCGGGTTGTCGGAGACGGCGCGCGTCGCCTTGCCGATGCGGGTGCGCAGGAGGAACCAGGCGACGCCGAGCAGCACGATGATGCTGATGCCCATGCTCGCGACATCCACCCACGACAGCGACAGCGGACCGAGGTGGAACTCGGCGGGCGACGCACCCGGCAGCTGCCGGGTCTGGCCGCCGTAGAAGAACTGGAACGTGTAGCGCATCGCGAGCGCGAGGCCGATGCTCACGATCATGAGCTGGATGACGCCGACCCCCCGCTTCCGCAGCGGTTTCCAGAGTGCGGCGTCGAGCCCCCAGCCGAGGCCCGCGCTCAGCAGGATCGCGATGAGGATCGCGATGCCGATCGGCAGGCCCACGTCCGACGAGAAGGTCAGCGTCATGAGCGCGCCGAAGGTGATCATCTCGGAGTGCGCGAAGTTGCTGAGCCCGGTGGTGCCGTAGATGAGCGAGAGCCCGATCGCCGCGAGCGCGAGCAGCAGGCCGAAGTTCAAGCCGTTCACGACGCGATTGATCAACTGGTCGAAGAACGACACGGTCACCCGGGTGCCCTCGCCGAGGAAGAAGTTCACGGACTTGTTGTTCGTGAGCCCGAACTCCGCGGTGCGGGGGTTCTCGCCCTTCGCCACCACGACGCCGTCGGGCAGCGTGTCCTCGTCGAGCTCGACGGTGTACTCGGTCTTCTCGGGCACGCCGATCGTCCACTTGCCGTCGGCGTCGGTCTCGGTGTCGGCGGAGAATCCGCCGCCCTCGACCGTGATCTTCACGCCTTCGAGTGGTTCGTCGTTGTACTGCACATTGCCCGAGAAGTGGTACTCGTACTCATCGGAAGCCGAGGCCGCACTCCCATCCTCCGCCACCGCAGGGGACGCTGCGATGCCGGACAGAGTGAGTGCGGACAGGAGTATTCCGAGGAGTAGGAGCCACCTCCCGCGAGAGCGAGTCTGGACAGATCTCGTGGGTTCCACTGCACCTCCAAGGGGCCACCGGAGGGCATGGTGTGGACCTCCGGGACCGGTCCTTTCCGCCGACGGCGTCGTCGACGGTACCTGCCGATTATGGCCCATGCGCATCGCACGGACCCACATCAGGCCCTCGATTGTTATCCGGGGAATGCCCGCGGTGCAAACTCGCTTAACATTGATGCACCGCCACCCCCACCCACGATGCGCAGCGATCGGGTGTTCCGACACGAAGGGAAGTCATGGATCAGGCAGATCCGTTCGGATTCACGGGACTCACGTACGACGATGTCCTCCTCCTTCCGGGTCACACCGACGTGATCCCGTCCGAGGCCGACACGGCCTCGCGACTCACCCGCCGCATCACCGTCGCGACGCCGCTGCTGTCGGCCGCGATGGACACGGTCACCGAGGCGCGCATGGCGATCGCGATGGCGCGCCAGGGCGGCATCGGCATCCTGCACCGCAACCTGTCGATCGAGGACCAGGCCGACATGGTCGACCGCGTCAAGCGCAGCGAGTCGGGCATGGTCTCGAACCCGGTGACGACGACGCCGGATGCCTCCGTCGCCGATGTCGACGCGCTGTGCGCCATGTACCGCGTGAGCGGGCTGCCCGTCGTCGACGACGACGGCAAGCTCGTCGGCATCATCTCGAACCGCGACATGCGCTTCGTCGCCGACTTCGAGAAGGCGTCGACGAAGGTCAGCGAGGTCATGACCAAGATGCCGCTGATCACGGGCCGGGTCGGCATGAACCCCGACGAGGCGCTCGCGATCTTCGCGAAGCACAAGGTCGAGAAGCTCCCGCTCGTCGACGACGAGGGCCGGCTCACGGGTCTCATCACGGTGAAGGACTTCGACAAGAGCGAGCAGTACCCGAACGCGACGAAGGACGACGAGGGGCGCCTCCGCGTCGGCGCGGCGATGGGCTTCTTCGGCGACGCGTGGGAGCGCGCAGAGGCGCTGCGCGACGCCGGCGTCGACGTGCTCGTCGTCGACACGGCCAACGGCGAGTCGGCCGGCGTGCTCGACATCATCCGCCGGCTGAAGGCCGACCCGACGTTCGCCCACATCGACGTCATCGGCGGCAACGTCGCGACCTACGAGGGCGCGAAGGCGCTCGTCGAGGCCGGCGCCGACGCCGTCAAGGTGGGCGTCGGGCCCGGCTCGATCTGCACGACGCGCGTCGTGGCGGGCGTGGGCGTGCCCCAGATCACGGCCGTGTACGAGGCATCCAAGGCGACGAAGCCGGCCGGCGTGCCGCTCATCGCCGACGGCGGCCTGCAGTACTCGGGCGACATCGCGAAGGCACTCGTGGCCGGCGCCGACACCGTCATGCTCGGGTCGCTCCTCGCCGGAACGGCCGAGAGCCCGGGCGAGCTCGTCTTCCAGAACGGCAAGCAGTTCAAGGCGTACCGCGGCATGGGCTCGCTCGGCGCGCTGCAGACCCGCGGCAAGAAGACGTCGTACTCGAAGGACCGCTACTTCCAGGCCGACGTGCCGAGCGACGACAAGCTGATCCCCGAGGGCATCGAGGGGCAGGTGCCGTACCGCGGGCCGCTGTCGGCCGTCGCGTACCAGCTCATCGGCGGACTCCGCCAGTCGATGTTCTACGTGGGCGCGCGCACCATCGCCGAGCTGAAGACGAAGGGCCGGTTCGTGCGCATCACGCCCGCCGGGCTCAAGGAGTCGCACCCGCACGACGTGCAGATCGTCGTCGAGGCGCCGAACTACACCCGCTGATCACCCGCTGACGCGCGACGGGCCGGGCCCGACTCCAGCTCTCGGATGTAGCAGAGCATGCGGTAGTCGGTGCCCGGCTCGATGTTCACGAACCCGTGGCGTTCGTAGAACCGGCGGGCGTCGGTGTCGACCTCGTCGACGTTGATGTGCATCTCGCCGCCGCCGCGCCGGAGCACCTCGTCGACGGCGCGTTCGAGCAGTGCCGTGCCGATGCCGGCGCCGCGGAGTCCCGGCACGACGTACAACTCGTCGAGCACCGCGAGCGGGCCCTCGCAGTAGACCGTCGGCCGCAGCGTCACCACGGCGTAGCCGGTCGGGTCGGGGTCGCCGGCGAACAGCACGAACCCGTCGGGGTCGGCGATCAGCCGACGGAAGCGCGGCTCGAGCACGTCGCGGCTCGGCGTCGGCGAGTCGAACTCGAGCGCGAACTCGACCTGCAGCCGCGCCGCAGTCGCGGCGTCGGAGGGGTCGGCGAGGCGGATGCCTCGGGCCCGAGTCTCATCGGTCATCGTCGTGTGCTCTCGGCGGCGTCGGCGAGGCGCGCGATCGCCTCGCCGAGCACCTCGGGCGTGCAGGCGAAGTTGAGCCTGACGTGGCCCCGGCCCACGTCCTTGCCGAACATCGTGCCGATGCCGAGCGCCACCCGTGCGCGCTCGAGTGCGACCGCGGCTGGGTCGTCGCCCCAGCCGAGCACGGAGAGGTCGAGCCACGCGAGGTAGGTGGCGTCGGGGATGCGGTAGCGCACGCCGGGCAGTTCGTCGGCGAGCAGTTCGGCGAGCAGGCGCCGGTTGTCGTCGAGGCTCGCGAGCACGCCGTCGAGCCAGTGCCCGCCGTCGCGGAATGCGGCGACCGAGGCGATCGAGCCGAACTGGCTCATGCGCCACTCGACCTCGTACGGGAAGGCGCGCCGCACGGCGTCGCCGCGGTCGGAGGCCGTGACCACCATTGCGGCCTTGAGCCCAGCGAGGTTGAACGCCTTCGAGGCTGCGGTGACCGTGACGCCGTGCTCGCGCGCGGCGTCCGACACGGTGAGGAACGGGGTGTAGACCGTGCCCGGCTGCGAGAGCGGCCCGTGCACCTCGTCGGAGACGACCGTCACGCCGTGGCGCGCCGCGATCTCGGCGAGGGCCGCGAGCTCGTCGCGCTCGGGCACGCGACCGATCGGGTTGTGCGGGTTGCAGAGCAGCATGGCCTTCGCACCGGCGGCGAACGCGGCGTCGATGCCGTCGAGGTCGAGCGACCAGCCCTCGTCGATGCCGCCGCGCATCGGCACCTCGACGACCCGTGCGGATGCCTCGGTGACGATGTCGAAGAACGGGGGATAGATCGGCGGGGTGACGATGACCGGGTCGCCCGGCCCCGTCACCTGCCGCAGCACCTCGACGAGCCCCATCGCCACGTCGCCCGTGCAGGTGATGCGAGCGGGGTCGACCTCCCAGCCGAATCGTTCGGCGGCGAACGGGGCGAACGCCTCCGCCACGGGGCGGCTGCCGGCGGCGTACCCGGTGTCGGAGCGATCGATCGCCGCGTGCAGGGCGGTGGCGATCGGCTCGGCGAGCGGGTAGTCCATCTCGGCGACCGGCAGCGGCAGCACGTCGGCGTCGTAGTGGCGCCACTTCTCGCTCGTGCGGGTGCGGAGGACGTCGAGAGGCTCAGCGGCGATGCGATGCATGCCTCCAGCTTGCCGCAGATCGGACGGGACTGGCAGGGGGCACCCGAGCGCTGTATTCTGGTCGGCTGCCCAGCTCTGCGCGTCATCTGGCGGCGCGACCGCGGGCGTCCCGATTCCGGTCGCAGACCGATCGGATCACTGACCCATGGGCTTCATCGACGTCAACGGCGTCTCCTATTCGCTTCCCGACGGGCGACCGCTGCTCGCGCATCTCGCCTTCCGCGTCTCCGAGGGCGCGACGACGGCGCTCATCGGCGCCAACGGCGCGGGCAAGTCGACCCTGCTTCGCATCGTCCGCGGAGAGCTCAGGCCCGACGAGGGCAGCGTGCAGGTCGACGGCGGGCTCGGCGTGATGGACCAGTTCGTCGGCACGGGGCGTACGGTCGACGGCACGGATGCCTCGGTGGGAGGGCTGCTCGTCTCGGTCGCGCCGAGCCGCATCAGGGAGGCCGCGCTCGAGCTCGAGGCATCCGAGAACGCCCTCATCGAACGCGACGATACCGACGCGCAGATGCGCTACGCGACCGCGCTCGCCGAGTACGCCGAAGCCGGCGGCTACGAGCAGGAGGTCGTGTGGGACCACTGCACGCTCGCGGCGCTCGGCGTCCCCTACGAACGGGCGAAGTGGCGCGAGCTCTCGACCCTCTCCGGCGGCGAGCAGAAGCGCCTCGCCCTCGAGGCGCTGCTGCGCGGGCCGGAGCAGGTGCTGCTGCTCGACGAGCCCGACAACTCGCTCGACGTGCCCGGCAAGCGCTGGCTCGAGGATCGACTGCGCGAGACGCCGAAGACGGTGCTGCTCGTCTCGCACGACCGCGAACTGCTCGCGCGGGCCGCCGACCGCATCGTGACGCTCGAGCTCGGCGCCGCCGGCAACACCGCCTGGGTGCACGGCGGGAGCTTCGAGGGGTACCACGAGGCGCGCGATGCGCGGTTCGCCCGCCTCGACGAGTTGCGCCGCCGATGGGACGAGCAGCACGCGGCGCTCAAGACGCTCGTGCAGACGATGAAGGTGAAGGCGACGTACAACGACGGCATGGCCTCGCGGTACCAGGCCGCGGTGACCCGGCTGCGCAAGTTCGAGGAGGCCGGTCCTCCCGAGGAGCGACCACCCGCGCAGGCGGTCTCGATGCGGTTGCGCGGCTCGCGCACCGGCAAGCGCTCGATCGTGTGCGAGGGGCTGGAGCTCACGGGGCTCATGCGCCCGTTCGACCTCGAGGTCTGGTACGGCGACCGGGTCGCCGTGCTCGGCTCGAACGGCTCGGGCAAGTCGCACTTCCTGCGGCTGCTCGCGGGTGGCGGCACCGAACCCGATCGCACCCTCGGACACGTCACGAGCGTGGGAGAGCAGCTCGCCCGCGTGCCGCACGAGGGGCGGGCGGTGCTCGGCGCGCGCGTCGTTCCCGGCTGGTTCGCGCAGAACCACGAGCATCCCGAGTTCCGGGGGCGCACCCTCCTCGACATCCTGCACCGCGGCGACGCGAACCGGGAGGGGATGGCGCGCGAGGCCGCGAGCTCGGCGCTCGATCGATACGGGCTCGCCGGCGCGGCGCTGCAGACCTTCGAGTCGCTCTCGGGCGGGCAGCAGGCGCGCCTGCAGATCCTGCTGCTCGAGCTGTCGGGTGCGACCCTCCTGCTGCTCGACGAGCCGACCGACAACCTCGACCTCGTCTCGGCCGAGGCGCTCGAGGACGCCCTCGGGCGATTCGACGGCACGGTCGTCGCGGTCACGCACGACCGGTGGTTCACCCGCAGCTTCGATCGCTTCGTGGTGTTCACCGAGGCGGGCGAGGTCGTGGAGACCGATGCGCCCGTCTGGGACGAGGGGCGGGTCGCCCGAGCGCGCTGACCGCTGGAGGATGCGGTGGCGCTCAGCCGAATGCGACGACGAGGCAGGCCGCGATCCACACGATCTGCTCGATCGTGCGCGGCAGGAGCGGCGAGCTCAGGCTGCCGACGCGCTCGCCGAGGCGCGCCGCGCGCACGTTCGCGGGGAACACGGCCACGAGCAGCAGCGCGAGGCAGAGCGCCGCGAGGTCGTGGGTCGCGGGCACGAGGAGGCCGATCGCGCCGGCGGCCTCGAGCACGCCGGTCGCCGCCACGATGAGGTCCGGGCGCGGCAGCGCCGGCGGCACCATCGCGGCGAGTCCGGCGCGGAGCTTCGGGTGGAGCCGGCCGGACGCCGCGATGAGGAACATCGCGACGAGCCCTCCGGTCAGCCATGCCTGCCAGGCCGCGGCGGCGTCGGTGGCACCGAGCGCGGCGAGCACTGACCCCGTGAGCGCGGTGCCGAGGGTGCCGACGGCGAAGGCGATCGGCACGGGCGACACGAAGGTCTGAACCCAGGGGTTGCGGCCGGTCGGCCGGCGCGAGGCGGCGTCGGTCGCGGCCGTGGTCGCGGAATCGGATGAGGTGGTCATGCGCGGCTCCTTCCAACAGAACTTGTCAGTGACTAGATTGCAGGGCGCAAGGGAACTTGTCAATGCCTAGATTGGTCGCGTAGGGTCGACGCATGCCGTACCACCACGGGGACCTGCGTGCAGCGCTCATCGACGCCGCCGTCGACGCGATCGAGTCCGACGGCGTCGACCGGCTGAGCCTCCGCGACCTCGCGCGACGTGTCGGCGTCTCGCACGCGGCGCCCGCCCACCACTTCGGCGATCGCACGGGCCTGTTCACCGCCATCGCCGCCGACGGGTTCGACCGGCTGGTGCGCGAGCTCGAGGCATCCGGCGGCGACTTCGTGGCGGCCGGGGTCGCCTACGTGAGGTTCGCGACCGCCGAACCGGGTCGCTTCGCCGTGATGTTCCGGCCCGAGCTGCTGCGCGAGGACGACCCGGCGCTCGCCGCGGCCCGGGATCGCGCCGGCGACCTCCTGCGCGCCGGCGCGGGCGCCGCAGCCGGTGACACCCGGGCGAACGCGCTCGCGGCATGGTCGCTCGTGCACGGCTTCGCCACGCTCTGGAACGCCGGTGCGATCGACGCGCCTGCCGGCGCGGCACCCGACGAACTCGCCCGCGCGGTCGCGTCGCGGCTCTTCCTCCGGGGAACCGACGCGCCGTGACGTGAGCGGCGAGTCGTGGGCCGGGTATCGCCTCACCCGATCGGGTGAGGCGGGAAGGGGTGCCGACACCCAGACTCATCGGCATGACCAACCGGAGCATCGACAGTCCGAAGGCGCTCGCCGGACCGGCGTCCGTCTCGACGATCGCACTGGGGGCGGCGATGCTCGGCGCGCTCGGGATCGTCGTGTTCGCTGCGGTGAACATCGCGTTCGAGGCGACGGACCACTTCGCCGGCGGACCACTGGCGGCCTACGCCTCCGGTCTGGCCTTCATGAACTGGCTGGTCGTGGGTCTCAAGCTGTTCGGGGCGGTCGTCCTGGTGCTCTCGGTGCTCCCGCGGACGGCCGCGCGTGCATCGAACACGATGACGCTGCTGCTGTGGGGAGCCTTCGGAGCCTTCGCCATCTATGCACTCGGCACGATCGGCGAAGCCGCCGCGCTCGCGACCGGGATCACCGGAAGTCCCGACGAGATCGATGCGGCCGGCGTCGTCTACCTGCTGGGCGCGGTGTTCTTCGCAACCAGCTTCGGGGTCGTCGCGATCTCGCACGCGCGGCGCACGCGCTGGCGACCGGTCCCGATCGTGGCCGGCCTCCTCGGCGCGCCGGTCCTGCTCGCCGGCATCCTGGTGCTCGCGCCGATGCTGCTGGTCGCCGTGGGCGTCATGCCACCGTTCTAGATCGGGGCGCGGTCCGGTGCGCACGCTGTTCCTCTCAGCCGGCGGAGTATCGCCCGGGTAGGGTTGAGTGGTGACCCAGGAGATCGAGATCGGCCGCTCCAAGCGGGGCCGGCGAGTGTATGCGTTCGACGACATCGCGATCGTGCCGAGCCGGCGCACGCGCGACCCCGAAGACGTATCGGTCGCGTGGTCGATCGACGCCTACCAGTTCGACATCCCGTTCCTCGCCGCGCCGATGGACTCGGTGGTCTCGCCGCAGACCGCGATCATGATGGGCCAGCTCGGCGGCCTCGGCGTGCTCGACCTCGAAGGCCTGTGGACCCGCTACGACGATCCCGCACCGGTCCTCGCCGAGATCCGCAACCTCCCGGCCGACCGCGCCACCGAGCGAATGCAGCAGCTCTACGCCGAGCCGATCAAGCCCGAACTCGTGACCGAGCGCCTCGCCGAGATACGCGCGGCAGGGGTGACCGTCGCCGGCGCCCTCTCGCCGCAGCGCACGCAGGAGCTCTACGAGACCGTCGTCGCCGCCGGCGTCGACCTGTTCGTCATCCGCGGCACGACCGTCTCGGCCGAGCACGTGTCGAAGAACCAGGAGCCGCTGAACCTCAAGAAGTTCATCTACGAGCTCGACGTGCCCGTCATCGTCGGCGGTGCGGCGACGTACACCGCGGCGCTCCACCTCATGCGCACGGGTGCCGCCGGCGTGCTCGTCGGCTTCGGCGGCGGCGCCGCCTCGACGACGCGCACGACGCTCGGCATCCACGCGCCCATGGCCACGGCCGTCGCGGATGTCGCGGGCGCTCGCCGCGACTACCTCGACGAGTCGGGCGGCCGCTACGTGCACGTCATCGCCGACGGCGGCGTCGGCACCGCCGGCGACATCGTGAAGGCCGTCGCCTGCGGCGCCGACGCGGTCATGCTCGGCGCGGCGCTCGCGCGCGCCACCGACGCGCCCGGCGGCGGCTACCACTGGGGTGCGGAGGCGCACCACGCGAAGCTCCCGCGCGGCCGTCGCGTGCAGGTCGGCCAGGTCGCCCCGCTCGAAGAGGTGCTCTACGGGCCCGCGCCGGCCGCCGACGGCACCGCGAACCTCGTCGGTGCGCTCAAGAAGTCGATGGCGACGACCGGTTACTCCGACCTGAAGGAGTTCCAGCGCGTCGAGGTCGTCGTCGAGCCGTATCTCGGGTCGTAGTTCCAGCGGGGCTGAGTTCGAACGTGCCGTCGTCGAGCCGTATCTCGGGTCGTAGTTCCAGCGGGGCTGAGTTCGAACGGGTCGTCGTCGAGCCGTGACCCGGGCCGTCGTCCTCGCACGGCCGGGCTCGAAGCAGCCATCGTGACCCGCCGCAAGAGGCTTACCCATCCGCGGTCGCTCGGGTAGCGTGGAAACGGATCACGCGGCCGAGCCACGAGGCCGCGGGGATGGGGTGGCACGATGGCGCAGCTCAAGTCGGTGACGCGTTCGCAGAAGCTCGGACCGGAGGAACGCGACGCCGCGATCGCGCGACTCAAGGAGAAAGAGCTCGACGTGCTCGTCGTCGGCGGCGGCATCGTCGGCACCGGCGCGGCGCTCGACGCCGTCACGCGCGGGCTCTCGACCGGCCTCCTCGAGGCCCGCGACTGGGCCTCGGGCACCTCGAGCCGGTCGTCGAAGCTCGTGCACGGCGGCATCCGCTACCTCGAACAGCTCGACTTCCGCCTCGTGCGCGAGGCGCTCATCGAGCGAGGGCTGCTGCTGCAGCGCATCGCGCCGCACCTCGTCAAGCCCGTGCGCTTCCTCTACCCGCTCCAGAAGCGCGTGTTCGAGCGGTTCTACGTCGGCGCCGGCATGATGCTCTACGACATCTTCAGCTACACCGGAGGGCGCCCGCCCGGGGTGCCCCATCACCGGCACCTGTCGAAACGGCAGGTGATGCGTGCCATCCCATCGCTCTCGAAGGACGCACTCGTCGGCGGCCTGACCTACTACGACGCTCAGGTCGACGACGCCCGCTACGTCGCATCGCTCGCCCGGACGGCGAGCTTCTACGGCGCGCACGTCGCGAGCCGGGTCAAGGTCGAGGGCTTCATCAAGGTCGGCGAGCGGGTCGTCGGCGTGAAGGCGCACGACCTGCAGACCGACGAGCACTTCGAGGTGCGCGCGAAGCAGGTCGTGAACGCGACGGGCGTGTGGACCGACGACACCCAGCGCATGGTGGGCGAGCGCGGCACCTTCAAGGTGCGCGCGTCCAAGGGCATCCACCTCGTCGTGCCCCGTGACCGCATCCAGTCGGCGATGGGCATGATCTTCCGCACCGAGAAGAGCGTGCTCTTCGTGATCCCGTGGGGTCGGCACTGGCTCATCGGCACCACCGACACCGACTGGAACCTCGACAAGGCGCACCCCGCGGCGACCGCCGCCGACATCGACTACCTGCTCGAGCACGTCAACCGCGTGCTCGCGATCCCGCTCACCCGCGAAGACGTCGAGGGCGTCTACGCCGGGCTGCGGCCGCTGCTCGCCGGTGAGAGCGAGCAGACGTCGAAGCTGTCGCGCGAGCACCTCGTGGCGCACACCGTGCCCGGGCTCGTCGTGATCGCGGGCGGAAAGTGGACCACCTACCGAGTCATGGCGAAGGATGCGATCGACGCCGCCGTCGACGCGCTCGACGGCAAGGTCCCGGCGTCGACCACGCAGGACATCCCGCTGCTCGGCGCCGAGGGCTACCAGGCGGCGTGGAACAAGCGCGGCAAGATCGCGCGGGCGTTCGGCGTGCACAAGGTGCGCATCGAGCACCTGCTGAACCGCTACGGCACCCTGACCGACGAGCTCCTCGACCTCATCCGCGCCGACCCCGAGCTCGGTGAGGCACTGCCCGGTGCCGACGACTACCTCGCCGCCGAGGTGGTCTACGCCGCCTCGCACGAGGGGGCGCTGCACCTCGACGACGTGCTCGCACGTCGTACCCGCATCTCGATCGAGTCGTGGGACCGCGGAGTGTCGGCAGCGCCGGTCGCGGCGAGGCTCATGGGCCGGGTGCTCGGCTGGGACGAGGCGCGCGAGACGCTCGAGGTCGAGCGCTACCTGCAGCGGGTCGCCGCAGAGCGCGCGTCGCAGGAGCAGCCCGACGACGAGTCCGCCGACCGGGTGCGGCTCGAGGCGCCCGACATCGTGAAGGTGGACTGAACAGGGAGGCCGGTGGTCTCGACACGGCGCTGCGCGCCGACTCGACCGGCCGCTGGCCGAACGACCTCCCAGCCGCGCGCCGGTAGGCTTGTCCATCGTGTCCGCCGACTCACGCCGCGCCGTCGTGCGCATGATGCTGCGCCCGCGCTGGATCGCCGCGCTCGTCGCCGCGCTCGCCGTCGCCGCAGGGTTCGCCCTGCTCGGCCAGTGGCAGATCGAGCGGGCCGTCGAGCAGGCGGTCGTCATCGAACGGCCGACCGAGCAGGTGATGCCCTTCGACGGCATCGCCGAGCCCGACTCGCCGACGCGGCAGGCGGTCACCGCGCAGCGCGTCGAGGTCACCGGCACCTACGTGCCGGGCGACACGGTGATCGTCGAGGGGCGCCTGAACGACGGCGTCCTGGGGTACTGGGCGGTCGCCCACCTCGAGGTCGCGGAGGCGCCGGCCGGAGGCCTCCCCATCGCGCTGGGCTGGGCGGCCGACGAGCCGACCGTGCGAGCCGCGCTCGACGAGTTCGAGGCCGGGCTCGACGGCAGCACGCGGGTGAGCGTCGTCGGCCGGTTCCTGCCGACCGAGGCGCCGGTGCCGCCCGACACCGACGACGACCCGTTCGCGATGAACACCGTCGCGGTCGCGCAGCTCATCAACCTGTGGGCCGACTACGACGACCGGCCCGTCTACTTCGGCTACGTCACGGCCTCCGACCCCGTCGCGGGACTCGACGCGATCTCGTCGCCTCCGCCCGAGCAGACCACCGAGCTCAACTGGCTCAACGTGTTCTACGCGGTCGAGTGGGTCGTGTTCGCGGGCTTCGCGATCTACCTCTGGTACCGGCTCGTGCGCGACGCCGTCGAGCGCGAGCGCGACGAGGCGGAGGCCGCCGCGGACGCGACCTCGGCACCTGCGTCGGCCGCGGGGGCGCCCGGCGACGACTGATCGTCCGTCGGGAAGCGCGGCCGCTCACGCCCCGAACGCCGCCGCGAACTCGGGCGACGGCTCGATCTCGGTGATGACGTCGACGAGCACGCCGCCGGGGTCGCGCACGATCACGTGCCGCTGGCCGAACGGCTCGCTGCGCAGCTCCTGCACGATCGGCACGCCGGATGCCTCGAGCCGGGCCGCGATCGCGTCGACGTCGTCGACCTCGAGGTTGACGAGCACGCCGCGGGCCGTCACGCCGTAGCCGGCGGGGACCGACACGTGCGCGGGGTCGAGCAGCGCGAGCTCGTGTCCTGAGCCGGGGTGTCGGAGGCTCACGTACCAGCCTGACTCGAAGGCGTTCTCGAAGCCGAAGTGATCGCGGTAGAAGCGGGCGCTCGCCGCGACATCCGCGGAGCAGAGCACGGGATAGCAGCTGTGCAGCATGGGTTCCCCTGACGATCGAAAGATGCATACAGACTGTATGTATGTGTCATGATGGGTGACGTACAGTGTGCATGTCAACCGGGAGGCGACGTGGCGACGAAGGCCGAGCAGCGCGACCGCACGCGCAGCGAGATCGTGCGCCTCGCGACCGCCCGATTCGCCGTCGACGGCTACGCGGGGGTGGCCCTCGAAGACCTGATGGCCGAGGCGGGCCTCACCCGCGGGGCGCTCTACCACCACTTCGGCAGCAAGCGCGGCCTCTTCCAGGCGGTGGTCGAGCATGCGCAACTCGGCGTCGCCCGGGCCGTCGAGCAGGCGGCCACCGGTCACGACGACGTGCTCGACGACTTCCTCGCCGGCTGCCGCGCATTCCTCGAGGCGAGCCTCGCGCCCGAGGTGCGGCGCATCCTGCTCATCGAGGGGCCGGCCGTGCTCGGCTGGGGCGAATGGCGCGAGGGCGACCTCGAGTCGAGCGTGCGCCTGCTCGACGAGGGCGTCGCCGAACTCGCCGAGGCGGGCGTCATCGACGACCGGTCGCTCGACACGGTCGCGACGATGCTCTCGGGGGCGCTCAACGAGGTCGCGATCGCGAACGCGGCCGCGCCCGACCCGGCCCGCGGCATCGACGACGCGGTCGCCATGCTGCGCCGGTTCGTGCTGAGCCTGCGCCCAGCCGACGCCACGTAGACTGTGTTCATGCCCCTCGAGCCCAAACTCGCCGATCTGCCGCGCATTCGCGGGGCGCTGAAGTTCTACCAGGTGGCCTCGGTCATCACGGGCGTCATGCTGCTGCTGCTCTGCGCCGAGATGCTCGTGAAGTACGTCTGGCACTACGAGCTCTTCGCGTTCGGCCCGAACGGCGTGCTCTCGCTCGAGCCCGTGCTCGAGACGGCCTCGGGGCTCGAGTCGACCGGGCAGGGCGTGAACCTCTCGACCGGCATCCTCATCGCGCACGGCTGGTTCTACGTCGTCTACCTGTTCAGCGACTTCAGGCTGTGGAGCCTGATGCGCTGGCCGTTCACGCGGTTCATCGTCATCGCCCTCGGCGGCGTCATCCCGTTCCTCTCGTTCTTCCTCGAGGCGCGTATCGGGCGCGAGGTGCGTGCGTACCTCGACCGGCGCGAAGCCGACGCCGCGGCCGGCGACGACGCCGGCGCGGCGGGCGGCACCAGCCCCGAGGCATCCGACCCCACCCCCGACTCCGTGGAGGCCCAGCAGTGACCGACCAGCAGACCGAGCAGCGGCCCGTTCTCGTCGTCGACTTCGGCGCGCAGTACGCGCAGCTGATCGCGCGGCGCGTGCGCGAGGCATCCGTCTATTCCGAGATCGTGCCGCACACGATCTCGGCCGACGAGGTGCGCGCCAAGAACCCGATCGGCATCGTGCTCTCGGGCGGACCCAGCTCGGTGTACGAGCAGGGCGCCCCTCAGCTCGACGAGACGATCCTCGAGCTCGGCGTGCCCACCCTCGGCATCTGCTACGGCTTCCAGGTGATGGCGCGGCACTTCGGCGGCGAGGTCGCCGAGACCGGCGCCCGCGAGTACGGCGCGACCGCCGCGACGGTGACGGATGCCTCGGGCAACGCGCTCCTCGTCGACCAGCCGGCCGCGCAGACCGTGTGGATGAGCCACGGCGACTCGGTCGCCCGCGCGCCCGAGGGCTTCGAAGTGCTCGCCTCGACCGAGTCGACCCCGGTCGCCGCGTTCGCGAACGACGAGCGCAAGCTCTACGGCGTGCAGTGGCACCCCGAGGTGAAGCACTCGCCGTTCGGCCAGGGCATCATCGAGAACTTCCTGCACCGCGCCGCCGGCATCCCCGCCGAGTGGAACTCGGGCAACGTCATCGCCGAGCAGGTCGCCCGCATCCGCGAGCAGGTCGGCGACGCCCGCGTCATCTCGGCGCTCTCGGGCGGCGTCGACTCGGCCGTGTCGACCGCACTCGTGCAGCGCGCCGTCGGCGACCAGCTGACCGCGGTCTTCGTCGACCACGGGCTGCTGCGCAAGGGCGAGCGCGAGCAGGTGCAGAACGACTACGTCGCCGCCACGGGCGTGCGCCTCGTCACGATCGACGCCGAAGCGACCTTCCTCGACGCGCTCGCCGGGGTCACTGACCCCGAGGAGAAGCGCAAGATCATCGGTCGCGAGTTCATCCGCGCGTTCGAGGCCGCCGAGCGCGACCTCATCGCCGAGGCCGCCGCCGACGGCAAGCCGATCAAGTTCCTCGTGCAGGGCACGCTGTATCCAGACGTCGTCGAGTCGGGCGGCGGCTCGGGCACCGCGAACATCAAGAGCCACCACAACGTCGGCGGCCTCCCCGAAGACCTGCAGTTCGAGCTCGTCGAACCGCTGCGCACCCTCTTCAAAGACGAGGTGCGCGCGATCGGCCGCGAACTCGGGCTTCCCGAGGCGATCGTCGGCCGCCAGCCGTTCCCCGGCCCTGGCCTCGGCATCCGCATCGTCGGCGAGGTCACCCGCGACCGGCTCGAGCTGCTGCGCGACGCCGACGCGATCGCCCGCGAAGAGCTCACGAAGGCCGGTCTCGACGGCGAGATCTGGCAGTGCCCGGTCGTGCTGCTCGCCGACGTCCGCTCGGTCGGCGTGCAGGGCGACGGCCGCACCTACGGCCACCCGATCGTGCTGCGCCCGGTCTCGTCGGAGGATGCGATGACCGCCGACTGGACCCGACTGCCCTACGACGTGCTCGCTCGCATCTCGAACCGCATCACCAACGAGGTGCGCGAGGTCAACCGCGTCGTGCTCGACGTCACCTCGAAGCCGCCGGGGACCATCGAGTGGGAGTGATCGCTCCCGTCCCCGTCGTGCTGGGTGGGGGGGGGCGAGGGGCGCGGGCGGTGGGGCGGGCGCCCTTCGGCGTTCACGGGGAGTGCGGCAGACTGGCCGCATGGGAGTCGTCGAGAACAGCAAGCTCACCGTCGTCGGCGCGGGGGCGGTCGGATCGAGCCTCGCCTACGCCGCGCTCATCAGGGATTCGGCAGCCGAGATCGTGCTCTACGACATCGCCGCCGAGAAGGTCGAGGCCGAGGTGCTCGACCTCGCGCACGGCACCCAGTTCACCCGGGCACGGGTCACGGGCGGTGCCGACGTGTCCGTCGTCGAGGGATCGCACGTCATCGTCGTCACCGCCGGGGCGAAACAGGCTCCGGGCCAGAGCCGCATGGATCTCGCCGCGACGAACGTCGGCATTCTCGAGCGGCTGCTGCCCGCCCTCCTCGAGCGGGCGCCGGACGCCGTCGTCGTGCTCGTGACGAACCCGGTCGACGTGCTCACGGTCGCGGCGCAGCGCATCACCGGGCTCCCTGTCGAGCGCGTGTTCGGATCGGGCACGGTGCTCGACACCTCGCGACTGCGCTGGCGGCTCGCCGAGCGGGCGGGCGTGTCGACGTCGAGCGTGCACGCCAACATCGTCGGCGAGCACGGCGACACCGAGTTCCCGCTGTGGTCGGAGGCGCGCATCGGTCCGGTCCCGATCCTCGACTGGGAGGGCGGTCGACGGTTCACCGCCGAGGAGCTCGACGGCATCGCGCGGGAGGTGCGCGATGCCGCCTACACGGTGATCCGCGGCAAGGGGGCGACGAACTACGCCATCGGGCTGACCGGTGCCCGCATCGTCGAGGCCGTGCTGCGCGACGAGCACGCCGTGCTGCCGGTGAGCACGGTGCACGGTCCGGAGATCCCCGAGCTCGAGGGGGTCGCGTTGTCGCTGCCGAGCGTCGTCGACGGCGAGGGCGCGCGCCCGATCGTCGGCACCCCGTTCTCCGATCGCGAGCGGGCGCAGCTCGCGGCATCCGCCGAGGCGATCCGAGCTGCCGCGTCGGCCTTCGGGTACTGAGCGCCGGAAACGCCGAACGGCCGCCCGAGGGCGGCCGTTCGGGTCTCGATACGGCGCTGCGCGCCCACTCGACCGGCGAGGAGCCTAGTCGCGCGCGATCGCGAGCATGCGCAGGATCTCGAGGTAGAGCCAGATGACGGTGACCATGATGCCGAAGACGCCGGTCCACTCGTACTTCTTCGGAGCGCGGTTGCGCACGCCCTGCTGGATGAAGTCGAAGTCGAGCACGAGCGAGTAGGCCGCCATGATCACGACGAGCACGCCGATGATGAGGCCCCACTCGATACCGAAGATGGGGCTCGGCATGGAGCGCACGTCGCCCACCACGCCGAAGAGCTGGAGGCCCCAGGTGACGAGCGAGAACACGAGGTAGCCCACCATCGCGATGAGGAACACCTTCGTCGCACGCTTCGACGCCCGGATCTTGCCGGAGGCGAACAGCGCGAGCGTCACGCCGAACACGACGAGCGTTGCGATGACGGCCTGAGCCACGATGCCGCCGCCGTACATCATCTCGTACCAGGCCGAGATGCCGCCGACGAAGACGCCCTGAACGCCCGCGTACGCGAGGATCAGCGCGGCCGACGGCTCGCGCTTGAAGACGTTGACCATCGCGAGCACGAAGCCGACGATGCCGGCGCCGATCCAGAGGAACGGCACGCTCTCGACGGTGAGCCAGCCGATCGCTGCACCGACGAGCAGCAGGCCGAAGCCGGCGACCGACTTCGCGAGCGTCGACTCGACCGTCATCGTCTCGCCGGCGGGCGGCGTCGCGGGCTGGTTGTACATCTCCTGCAGCTGCTGGGCCGAGATGTCCTGCGATGCGGCCACGGCTCCCTGCTGCGAGAAGGCGGAGTTCCGCGAGAATGCGGGGTTGTCGAGAGCCATGGGTTCCTCTGCTTTCGGCTGTCGTCGGATGCGGGGGATCGGCGACCGGATGCGGCATCCGCGCCGGTTAACAAACCTACCCGAGTTGTTCGAGACAACGCCGAGAGTTCCCGCGGAATTCCGGGCCGCGCGCACGGCCGCTGGCTACGCTGGGCAGATGCAGCACGACCTGGCCGGGCGCCCCCTCGTCATCGGGCACCGCGGTGCGCCGGGCTACCGGCCGGAGCACACCCGTTCGGCCTACGAGCTCGCATTCGCGCTCGGCGCCGACGCGGTCGAGCCCGACATCGTGTCGACCCGCGACGGCGTGCTCGTGCTGCGCCACGAGAACGAGATCTCGGGCACCACGGATGTCGCGTCGAGGCCCGAGTTCGCGGGCCGGCGCACGACGCGCGAGGTCGACGGCGCCCCGCTCACCGGCTGGTTCACGGAGGACTTCACGTGGGCCGAGCTCGCCACGCTGCGCGCCCGCGAACGGCTCGGCTCGCTGCGTCCCGCGAGCGCGAGCTTCGACGGGCGGTACCCGGTCATCAGGCTGCGCGACCTGTTCGGCCTGATCGACACCGCCGCCGACGAGCAGCGCCGTCTCATCCGCATGGTCGCCGAGTTCAAGCACGCCGCCCACTTCGCCGCGCTCGGGTTGCCGCTCGACGAGCTCTTCGCGGCCGAGCTCGAGGCCGCGGGCTGGGGGAGGGGCGACGAACGGCTCATCATGGAGGCGTTCGAGCCGACCCTGCTCGAGCGGCTCGCGGCCCGAGGCATCCGGGGCAAGCGGGTCGCGCTCATCGAGAACACCGGCAGCCCATGGGACCTCGTGCTCGCACAGGGCCGGCATGCCCCACGCTACGACGCGTTCCTCACCGCCGACGGCCTGCGCGGGCTCGCCGGCCGGTTCGACGGCGTGAGCGTCGGCAAGGGCCGCCTGGTGGGCGCGCCGCCGAAGCGCGCGAAGGATGCCTCGGCGCCGCCCCTGCGTGGGGCGGCGCTCGTCGTCGCGGCCCATGCGGCGGGGCTCGAGGTCTACACGTGGACGCTGCGACCCGAGAATCGATTCCTCGTACCGGCGAACCGGAAGGGTTCCACTCGAGCCGGTTACGGCGACTGGGCGACCGAGTTCGCCGACGTGCTCGCGACCGGGGTCGACGGCATCTTCGTCGACCACCCAGATCTGGGCGTCGAGGCGCGCGCGGACTTCGTGAGGCCGGTCGAGTAGCGACGAAGGAGCGTACCGAGACCACGTCCGCGGCGTGGTCTCGATACGGCGCTTCGCGCCTGCACGACCGACGGGCGGCGTGGTTTCGAGACGGGCGCCGCTTCCCGACGGCGAACCTCATGTCGGGGGCCGCGCCTAGACTTGAAGGCGACATGACGCTGATCCTCGACCCCGACGACCCGGCCGGCTGGCGCGAGGCGCCGCCCGCACGTTCCGCCGACGCATCCGGCCCCGGTTCCCGCCTCACCGACGGGCTCAACCCGCAGCAGAAAGAGGCCGTCGAGTACCGCGGACCGGCCCTGCTCATCGTCGCCGGAGCGGGGTCGGGCAAGACCCGCGTGCTCACCCACCGCATCGCGCACCTCATCGAGACGCGCGAGGCGTGGCCGAGCCAGATCCTCGCGATCACCTTCACGAACAAGGCCGCAGCCGAGATGCGCGAGCGCGTGCAGGCGCTGCTCGGCGACAGCGCATCGGGCATGTGGATCTCGACGTTCCACTCGGCGTGCGTGCGCATCCTGCGCCGCGAGGCCCAGTCGCTCGGCCTCTCGTCGACGTTCACGATCTACGACTCGGCCGACCAGCGCACGATCCTCAAGCGCATCATCAAGCAGCTCGACGCCGACACGATGGGCTTCACGCCCGCGAGCGCGCAGGCGAAGATCTCGAAGCTCAAGAACGAGCTCGCCGACGTCGAGACGCACGCGCGGAACGCGAACATGAACGACCCGCAAGAGGCCATGTTCCTCGAGATCTTCCGTCAGTACACGCGGCGCCTGCGCGAGGCATCCGCCCTCGATTTCGACGACCTGATCGCCGAGACCGTGTATCTCTTCCGTGCCTTCCCGAAGGTGGCCGCGCTGTACCAGCGCCGGTTCCGGCACATCCTCGTCGACGAGTACCAAGACACGAACCACGCGCAGTACGCACTGATCCGCGAGCTGACGCGGCCGATCGAGCCGGCCGTCGTGCGCGAGCTCGACGAGCACGGCATCCTGGTGCGGGGCCTCGTGGATGCCTCGGGGTCGATCCCGGGCGCGAGCCTGACCGTCGTCGGCGACTCCGACCAGTCGATCTACGCGTTCCGCGGCGCCGACATCCGCAACATCGTCGAGTTCGAGCGCGACTTCCCGGGCGCTCGGGTCGTGCTGCTCGAGCAGAACTACCGGTCGACGCAGAACATCCTGTCGGCGGCGAACGCGGTCATCTCGAACAACTTCGACCGCAAAGACAAGAAACTCTGGACGGCCGACGGAGACGGCGACCAGATCGTCGGGTACACGGGCTACACCGCGCACGACGAGGCGCAGTTCGTCGCCGACGAGATCGAGGCGCTGCACCGTGACGGCATCGCCTACCGCGACATCGCCGTGTTCTACCGCACCAACGCGCAGACGCGTGCGCTGGAGGAGATCTTCGTGCGGTCGGCGCTGCCGTACCGGGTCGTCGGCGGCACCAAGTTCTACGAGCGCGCCGAGATCAAAGACGCGATGGCCTACCTCATCTCGGTCGCCAACCCGCTCGACGAGCTCGCGCTGCGGCGCATCCTCAACACGCCGAAGCGGGGCATCGGCCCGGCCACCGAGACCGCGATCGCGACCTTCGCCGAGCAGAACGAGGTGAGCTTCCGCGAGGCGATGCGCGCGGCCGGCGGCCTCGGGCTCGGGCCGAAGGTGACGGGCGCGATCCTCGCGCTCGCCGACGTGCTCGACGAGGCGGCGGCCATGCTCGCCGCGCCCGGCGGGTCGACCGACGCCGAGGGCGACCCGACCGCGGGCGCCTCGGCCGGGGCCGCGACGGGCGTCTCCGGCACCAAGGTCTCCGACGTGCTCGTCTTCCTCATGGAGCGGTCCGGCCTGCTCGAGGCCCTCCGCAACAGCCGCGACCCGCAAGACGAGACGCGCGCCGAGAACGTCGAAGAGCTCGTGGCGCAGACCCGTGACTTCGACCGCGAGAACCCGGGGGCGACGCTCGTCGACTTCCTCACGCAGGTGTCGCTCGTCGCCGCGGCCGACGAGCTCGACGACGCCTCGGGCACGGTCTCGCTCATGACGCTGCACACCGCGAAGGGGCTCGAGTACCACGCGGTGTTCCTCACCGGCATCGAAGAGGGACTGCTGCCGCACCAGATGTCGGCCTCCGAGCCGGGCGGTCCTGCCGAAGAGCGACGCCTGTTCTACGTCGGCATCACGCGGGCGCGCAAGCGCCTCTACCTCTCGCTCGCGATGAGCCGGGCGCAGTTCGGCGAGGTCGCCGTGGCGATGCCGAGCCGCTACCTGCAGGAGATCCCCGAGGGGCTCATCGACTGGCGGCAGTCGCCGGGCATGGCCACGAGCCGGGGCGGAACCCAGCCGCGCGCACTCAACGCACGTCGCGACGGCGGCGCCTGGGGCACTCGTGATCGCGATCTCGAGCGGTTCAGCGTCACACGCTCGGCCAAGCCGAAGGCCGAGTGGGCGAACAAGGTCACCGGCACGGTTCGCGACAACGGCGACCTGACCCTCGAGGCGGGCGACCGCATCCGCCACGCCGACTTCGGCGAGGGCAAGGTGACCCAGGTCACGGGCGAGGGCACGAAGAAGATCGCGCACGTCTCGTTCGACCGCGCGGGCCAGAAGAAGCTGCTCATCAAGATCGCGCCGATCGAGAAGCTCTGAGGCCCGCCCGCATGTCCTGGCCGACCCGTTCGTCGCGCACCGTCTACGAGAACCGGTGGATCCGGGTGGTCGAAGACGAGGTCGTCCGGCCCGACGGCGAGGCCGGCATCTACGGCGTCGTCGAGCTGGCGCACCCGGCGGCGTTCGTCGTCGCCGTCACCGACGCCGACGAGGTGCTGCTCGTCACGGTCGACCGCCACACCGTCGGCACGAGCGTCGAGGTGCCGGCCGGCGGCACCGACGGCGAAGACCCGCTCGTCGCTGCGCGACGAGAACTCGCGGAGGAGACCGGGTACGAGGCAGTCGAGTGGCGTGAGATCGGTCGCATGACCGCGCTCAACGGCATCGCCCGCGCCGTCGAGCACGTGTTCCTCGCCACGGGGCTGCGCCGCTCCCGCGCTTCCGACGACGGCAGCGTCCCCCAGGCCTCGCACGCGACGCGGCTCGAGGAGGGCATCACCGGCGTGCGGGCGGTGCCGTGGCCCGAGGTCATGCGCATGGTGCGCGAGGGCGAGATCGCCGACGGCGAGACCATCGCCGCGCTGGGCTTCGCGGCGCTCGAGCTCGGCCGCCTGGCGTGAGTCGAGTGCTCGCGACCCTCTCAAGGTGGTGGCGTTCGGCACGCGCGCTCGACCTCGAAGTGGCATTGCGCGCCGCCGTCGCCGCGGCGGTGCCGCTCGCCATCCTCGTCGCGGTCGGCCGCATCGACTGGGCGTCGTACGCGGCGTTCGGCGGCATGGTCGCCATCTTCGGCCGAAGCGAACCGTACGGCATCCGGTTGCGCACGGTGACCGCGGCGGCAGCCGCGCAGCTCATCGCGACCGGGCTCGGCATCCTGCTCGCGGCCTCGGGTGCGCAGCCCGCCGCACAGGCCGGTGCCCTCGTGCTCGTCGTCGGCACGGTGATCGTCGGCTTCAACCTGCTCGGTGTGACGCCCTCGACGCCGCTCTTCGCGGTGTTCGGCCTGCTCGTGTGCGCGGCCCAGCCCGTCGACGACGGAACGGGCTGGCAGCGATGGGGCGTGGCATGGGCCGCGGCCGGTTTCGCGTGGCTGCTCGCGATGTCGGGCTGGCTGCTGCGCCGGCTCGCCGGCGATCGTGCCCGCCGCGCCTTCAAACCTCTGCCACGTCGCACGCCGACCCGCCTGCGCGGATACGCCGACCCCAGGCTGTGGCTCAACGTCGCGCAGAACGCGCTCGCCGCGCTCGCCGCGGGCGGCATCGCCGCCGCGCTCGGACTCGGCCACCCGTACTGGGCCGTGGTGAGCGCGATCGCGGTCATCCCGCCCGCCCGGGCCGCGCACACGATCTCCCGCGCGGTGCACCGCGTGCTCGGCACGATCGCGGGCGTCGCGGCGACGGCGCTCGTGCTGTGGCCGGAGCCGTCGGTCTGGGTGCTGGTCGCCGTCGTGGCGGTGTGCCAGTTCGGGGCGGAGGTGCTCGTCACCCGCCACTACGGCACCGCGCTCGTGTTCGTCACCCCGATGGCGCTGACGGTCGCCCACCTCGCTTCGCCCGTGCCGGTCGCGACCCTCATCGGCGATCGCGTCGTCGAGACGCTGCTCGGCGCCGCCGTCGGCGTCATCGCGGTGCTCGCGGCCCGCCGGTTCGTCGAGGCGGTGCCGATGCCGCCGCCGACGACCGCGACGCCGAGCGTCGGCCCGCACGGTCCGCCGAGCGGATGACCGGGATCCGCGTGCTCGACCTCCCAGCCCGCGCATAGCGAACTCACCGCCCCGCGATAGCTCGGCGGCGCACGATATGGCCATGGCATTCCTCGTGCATGACGCCCGGCACCTCGAGCGGCCCTCGCGCCGACTCGTGGACCGCGCCGCGCGGGGCACGAGGCGACTGTGGCGCGTCGACGTGCTGCAGGCGCTCGCGGTGGCGTCGGTCGCCGTCGCGCTCGCACTGTTCCTCGCCGACGGCGGGGCGACCCGCTTCGCTGATCCGGGTGCGGCGCTCACCTCGCTCGGCATCATCGCCGGGCTCGTCGCGACCGACCTCGTGCTCGTGATGCTGCTGCTCGCGGCGCGGGTACCGCTCATCGAGCGCGCGGTCGGGCACGACGCCGCGATGGCGCTGCACGGCCGGCTCGGCAAGCCCGTGCTGTACCTGTTGGTCGCCCACGGCATGCTGCTCGTCGCGGGATACACCGCCGCCGACGGCATCGACGTCGTCGCGGAGGTCGTGACGATCTGGAACCTGCCCGACCTCCCGCTCGCGATGCTCGGTTTCGCGCTGTTCGTCGTGGTCGTCGTCACCTCGCTCGTCACAGTGCGCCGGCGCCTGCGCTACGAGGTCTGGCAGCTCGTGCACCTGCTGTCGTACGCCGCCGTGCTGGCTGCGCTGCCGCACCAGTTCAGCGTCGGTGGACTCTTCGCCGAGGGCGGTTGGCAGCGCTGGTACTGGCTCGTCTTCGCCGTGGGCAGCTTCGCCGCGATCGTCGTGTTCCGGGTCGTGGTGCCGATCGCGACGTCGATGCGGCACCGGCTCGTCGTCGAGTCGGTCGTGCCCGTCGGCCGCCCGATCGACGGGGTGTTCTCGATCACGATGCGGGGGCGTCGGCTCGAGACGCTCGCGGCCTCGGGCGGGCAGTTCTTCATCTGGCGCTTCCTCGCCGGGGGCCAGTGGTGGCAGGCGCACCCGTACTCGCTCTCGGCCGTGCCGCACAGCGACCGGCTGAGGATCACCGTCAGGGCGCTCGGGGACGGCTCGTCGTCGCTCGCCCGCATCGCGCCCGGCACCCTTGTCGCCCTCGAGGGGCCGTACGGCATCTTCAGCGAGGCCGCGCGCACCCGTGACCGCATCGCCCTCGTCGGGGCGGGCATCGGGGTCACGCCCATCCGTTCGCTCCTCGAGCAGGCGACGTTCCGGCCGGGGGAGGCGACGGTCGTGCTTCGTACCACCGCACCCGGCGACGGCTGGCTGCTCGACGAGGTCGCCGACCTCTGCCGGTCGCGCGGCGCCACGCTCCTCACCGTTCCCGGGCCGCGCGGCCGCGGCTGGCTGCCGGATGCTGCCGAGCGCGAGGGGCTCGGCCTCGCCGCGCTCGTTCCGGCGGTCGCCGACAGTGACCTCTACGTCTGCGGCCCGCGCGGCTGGGCCGAGCAGCTGATCGCCGAGGCACGTGCGGTGGGCCTCGCACCCGAGCAGATCCATCACGAGAGGTTCGACTGGTGAGACGACGCGCGGTCCTCCTGGCCTCGGCGGCGTCGGCCGCCGCGATCCTCGGTGGCTGGCAGCTCGGCGAGGTGGCGACCGACGGTCTGACCGCGACCGGCACGCCGACGGTGACGAACGCGTCCGCGGGCTCGGCCGACGACGGAACCGGTGGAAGCTCGGGCTCGGGATCGGGTTCCGTCGACTTCAACGCCCTGACGCCGAAGGGCACGACCTCCGGGACCGGCGGCACGGATGCGGGCGGCACCGGCGCAGTCGCGACCACCGTCGACGGCACCTTTGAGGGCCCGACCGTCTCGACCCGCTTCGGCGACGTGCAGGTGCAGGTCACGATCGCGGGCGGGGCGATCTCCGACGTGACGGCGCTGCAGCTCACCGACCACGACGGCCGCAGCGTGCAGATCAGCAATCGCGCCGAGCCGGTGCTGCGCTCCGAGGTGCTGCAGGCGCAATCGGCATCGGTCTCGCTCGTGAGCGGTGCGACCTACACGAGTGCCGCCTACCTGCAGTCGTTGCAGTCGGCGCTCGACGCGGCGGGTTTCCCAGGATGACGACCGTGCCGCCCACGATGAAGCTGCCGCCGGGGGCGTTCGCCGCGATGGGCACGGTCGTCAGCGTGCGGCCGGGCACCTCAGCCGTCGGCGACCGCGATGCGTCTGCGTCACCGCCGCTCGACGACCAGGGGGCGCTCGGCCTGGTCGCCGACATCTTCGCCCGCTGGGAGCGCCGGTTCAGCCGCTACGAGGCGGGCTCCGAGCTGAGCCGGGTCGCGCGCGGCGAGCTCGCGCTGCCCGAGGCGAGCGCAGAACTCCGTGCGGTGTACGCGCGGGCGCTCGCGTGGCGCGCCCGCACCGACGGGTGCTTCACGCCTCACCGGGCCGACGGCGTCATCGACCTCGACGGCATCGTGAAGGCGCTCGCCGTCGAAGACGCGGGCGACGCCCTCGACGCCGCGGGCCGCACGGGCTGGGCGCTCGACGCGGGTGGCGACATCCTCATCGCCGAGGGGTCGACGGTGCGGGTCGGCGTCGCCGACCCGCACGACCGCAGCCGCCTGCTCGCCGGATTCGACCTCGACGGGGCGCGACGCCGCGCGCTCGCGACCTCGGGCAGCGCCGAGCGCGGCGATCACATCTGGACGACCGCGGGGCTCGAGCACACCCCGTTCGTGCAGGTGAGCGTCGCCGCAGCCGACCTCGTGACCGCCGACGTGCTCGCCACCGCGATCGTCGCGGGCGGGTACGCCGCCCTCGACGAGCTCGCCGAGCGATTCGACGTCGACGTGCTCGTCGTGGGGCATGGGCGCGAACTGCGTGCGACGCCAGGATGGCCGCGGGCCGGCGAGGCGCGGGCCGACTGAACGGGCCGGAAGGCCCCGGTATCAGGGCAGCGCCGGCCGCAGCTCCCGTGAGAGCGGTTCGTCGGGCTTCACTGGGCGAGCCGGGCGTCAGACCACGCCGCCGAGCAGCCCGCCGATGACCCACGTCACCACGAGCGCGAGCGCCCCGCCGATGACGACCCGCAGCACCGCCTTGCCGCGCGGGGCACCGCCGATCCAGGCCGAGAGCCAGCCGGTGATCGCGAGCGCCACCACGACCGCGACGAACGTCGTCGCGATGCGCCACTCGGGCGGCGGCAGCAGGATCGCGAGCATCGGCAGCACCGCGCCCACGAGGAACGACAGGGCCGACGCCCCGGCGGCGTGCCACGGGTTCACGACGTCGTCGGCCGAGATGTGCAGCTCCGCCTCGAGATGGGCCGCGAGCGCATCGTGCGCGGTGAGCTCGCGGGCCACCCGGTCGGCGGTCTCCTCCGAAAGGCCCTTGGCGCGATAGATGCCGACGAGTTCGGCGAGCTCCTGCTCGGGCATCTCGGCGAGCTCGCGGGTCTCCTTCGCGATGAGCGCGTGCTCGGTGTCGCGCTGGGTCGACACCGAGACGTACTCGCCGAGGCCCATCGAGATGGCTCCCGCGACGACCGACGCGATGCCCGCGACGAGGATCGCGCCGAGGTCGGTCGTTGCGGCTGCGACGCCGACGACGAGCGCGGCGACCGAGATGATGCCGTCGTTCGCGCCGAGCACGCCCGCGCGCAGCCAGTTGAGCTTCTCGTGCACCTTCGGGTCGTGCGGGTCGTCGCCGTGCGCGGGTTCGATCGAGGCATCCGTCATGTCGGCAGTCTTGCAGCGGTCGCCCGGCGCCGCCAGCGTGGCGAGGCTCGCCTCACCCCGGTGCGCCGGGTCGGGGAAGCCGCGCGATGAGCGCCATCGCGTCGAAGGGGGCGCGGACCTTCACGTCGTTGTCGAAGAAGAGGTACGCGTCGCGGCCGGCGTCGAGCTGCGTGCGCGCCCAGTCGGCCCAGCGGTCGAGCGCCTCGTCGTCGTAGCCGGAGGCGTAGAGCTCCTCCTCGCCGTGCAGCCGGGCGTACGCGAAGTCGGCGGTGACGCGATCGATCCGCGGGTACCGGCCGGCCGTGTCCGCGACGACGCTCGCCACGCGGTGCGCGGCGAGCAGGTCGGCCCATTCGTCGCCGGCCGCTTCGAACGACGGATGGCGCACCTCGACCGCGTGCCGGAGCGGCGCCTCCTCGCCGGCGCGGTAGGAGGCCCGGCCGCGCATCCGGTCGTCGTGCCGGGCGGCGAGGCGCGACGCCGCCGACCGCGTCGGGGGCAGCGAGCCGAGGAACCGCTCGAGCAGTCCGCGGTCGTAGGGAAGGGTCGGCGGCAGTTGCCAGAGGATCGGACCGAGCTTCGCGCCGAGGTCGAGCACACCCGAGGCGAAGAAGTTCGCGAGCGGTGCGTCCGACTCGTGCAGTCGCTTGATGTGCGTGATGAACCGCGGCCCCTTGACGGCGAACACGAAACCGTCGGGAACGGTGTCGCGCCAGCGCGCCCAGCTCGGCGGCCGCTGCAGCGCGTAGAACGAGCCGTTGAGCTCGATCGCCGACATGCGGTCGGCGGCATACGCGAGCTCGTCGGCCTGCCGGAGTCCGGCCGGGTAGAACTCCCGGCGCCAGCGCGGGTACACCCATCCCGAGATGCCGATCCGCACCTCCGGATGCCGCGTTCCACCGCCGCCGCGCGCCACCCCGCCAGTCTCGGGAAGCGCGCCCGCGCCGCCAAGGGGGTTGCCGTCCGGACACCGAGACACCGAGGCATCCCGCCCGATTCTCGGCCCGCCGAGGCGGGGAGTAGCATGGTAGTCGGCCCACTTGTCTTGACGTCGAGATGTTTTTCGTCGCCCTCCGGGCCGAAACCCACCAGCCCCTGTGCGCGATCGCGCGTGCGGACCGATTGGAAGTAGAGCGTGGATCTTTACGAGTACCAGGCCAGAGACCTGTTCGAGCAGTACGGGGTCCCGGTGCTCCCGGGCATCGTCGCCGACACCCCCGACGAGGTGCGTGCGGCGGCCGAGAAGCTCGGCGGCGTCGTCGTGGTCAAGGCCCAGGTGAAGACGGGCGGCCGCGGCAAGGCCGGCGGCGTCAAGGTCGCGAAGAACCCCGACGAGGCGTACGAGGCGGCCAAGGCCATCCTCGGCCTCGACATCAAGGGCCACGTCGTCAAGCGCGTCATGGTCGCCGGCGGCGCCCGCATCGCGCAGGAGTTCTACTTCTCGGTGCTGCTCGACCGCGCCAATCGCTCCTACCTCTCGCTCACGAGCGTCGAGGGCGGCATGGAGATCGAGCAGCTCGCCGTCGAGAAGCCCGAGGCGCTCGCGCGCATCGAGGTCGACCCGATCGCCGGCGTCGACGCGGCCAAGGCCCGTGAGATCGCGGTCGCCGCGAACTTCCCGGCCGAGCTCGTCGACAAGGTCGCCGACGTCTTCGTGAAGCTCTACGAGGTCTACAAGGGCGAGGACGCGACGCTCGTCGAGGTCAACCCGCTCATCCTCGACGAAGACGGCAACATCATCGCCCTCGACGGCAAGGTCTCGCTCGACGAGAACGCCGAGTTCCGTCACCAGAACCACGCCCTCCTCGAGGACAAGGCCGCGGCCGACCCGCTCGAGGCCGCCGCGAAGGCCCTCGACCTCAATTACGTCAAGCTCGACGGCGAGGTCGGCATCATCGGCAACGGCGCGGGCCTCGTCATGTCGACGCTCGACGTCGTCGCCTACGCGGGCGAGAAGCACGGCGACGTGAAGCCCGCGAACTTCCTCGACATCGGCGGTGGCGCCTCGGCCGAGGTCATGGCCAACGGCCTCGGCATCATCCTCGGCGACCCGCAGGTCAAGAGCGTGTTCGTCAACGTCTTCGGCGGCATCACCGCGTGCGACCAGGTCGCCAAGGGCATCGTCGGCGCGCTCGCCGAGCTCGGCTCGGCCGCGAACAAGCCGCTCGTCGTGCGCCTCGACGGCAACAACGTCGTCGAGGGCCG
Organism: Agromyces sp. NPDC055658; assembly: GCF_053618155.1. Lineage (NCBI taxonomy): Bacteria > Bacillati > Actinomycetota > Actinomycetes > Micrococcales > Microbacteriaceae > Agromyces > Agromyces sp. NPDC055658. The sequence continues at coordinate 32,193 of NZ_JBSHHD010000017.1, forward strand.
CCGCATCCTCGAAGAGGCCGCGCACCCGCTGGTGACGCTCGCCGAGAACATGGACCAGGGCGCCGACAAGGCCGCCGAGCTGGCGAACGCGTAAGGGACTCACAGAGAAATGACGATCTTCCTCAACAAGGACTCCAAGGTCATCGTCCAGGGCATCACCGGCGGCGAGGGCTCGAAGCACACCGCGCGCATGCTCGCGGCCGGCACCCAGGTGGTCGGCGGCGTGAACGCCCGCAAGGCCGGCACCACGGTGCTGCACACGGATGCCTCCGGCAACGCCGTCGAGCTCCCCGTCTTCGCCACCGTGGCCGAGGCCATGGCCTCCACCGGCGCCGACGTCTCGATCGCGTTCGTGCCTCCGGCCTTCACGAAGGACGCTGTCGTCGAGGCGATCGACGCCGAGATCCCCCTGCTCGTCATCATCACCGAGGGCGTGCCCGTGCAGGACTCGGCCGAGTTCTGGGCCTACGCCAAGGAGAAGGGCGGCACGACCCGCATCATCGGGCCGAACTGCCCCGGCATCATCAGCCCCGGTGAGTCGCTCGTCGGCATCACCCCGGCGAACATCACCGGCAAGGGCCCGATCGGCCTCGTGTCGAAGTCGGGCACGCTCACGTACCAGATGATGTACGAGCTGCGCGACCTCGGCTTCTCGACCGCGATCGGCATCGGTGGCGACCCCATCATCGGCACGACGCACATCGACGCGCTCGCCGCGTTCGAGGCCGACCCCGAGACCAAGGCGATCGTCATGATCGGCGAGATCGGCGGCGACGCCGAAGAGCGCGCGGCCGACTTCATCAAGGCGAACGTCACGAAGCCGGTCGTCGGCTACGTCGCGGGCTTCACCGCGCCCGAGGGCAAGACGATGGGCCACGCCGGCGCGATCGTCTCGGGCTCGGCGGGCACCGCGCAGGCGAAGAAGGAGGCCCTCGAGGCCGCCGGCGTCAAGGTCGGCAAGACCCCGAGCGAGACGGCGCAGCTCCTCCGCGAGGTCTACGCCGCGCTGGGCGCGTAGGGCCGACGCCGAGGCATCCCGGCCGGATCGACAGAACCCCGCAGACCGATGGTCTGCGGGGTTCTGCGTTCGGCGGGGCGAATCGGGGGGACGCACCCGCCGGGTCGGTTACCTCATTTCGGTTACATTGCCTCCGATCACGGGTCGACGACGACCGTGCACACGTAGGTGCCCGGCTCGAGGTCGTTCATGCTGAACGAGCCGTCGCCGTTCGCGCCGGTCGACGCATCCGGGTCGTCGGCACTCGCGCCGCACTCGATCGTCGAGGCCGTACCGCCGTCGACCTGCGAGTCGACGCTCACCGTGATGTTCGTCAGCGGCATGTTCGTGAACGAGACCGTGGCAGCCGCACCGACATCGGAGCAGTCGTCCTCGCTCGTCGCGACCGCGGCGTACTGCGGGTTGTCACTCGTGACCTTCTCGCCCGCGGGCACCGTCTCGGTGACGGTGTAGGTGCCGGCGAAGGCGCTCACGAGCAGGCCGGGTACGCACACGGTGCCGTCGCTGCCCGTCTCGACCACGATCGGGTCGACGAGCCCGCCGCCCGTGACCGTGAACTCGACGCCCGACTCGGGGTGATCGCCGGGGCCGTCGGCCGCGTGCTTGTGCGTCTTCTCGATCAGGATCGCGCCGACGTTGCGGTCGTTGTGGAAGGTGCAGACCACGTCCTCGCCGGGGTCGAGCACGATCGTCGCCGGGTCGGTTCCGTCATCGTCACCGGTGCAGCTCGCGCTGACCAGGTGCCAGTTGGCGGGAACCGTCTCAGCCACGTCGTACGGTCCGGGAACGAGGTTCGTGAACTGCTCCGAGTCCTTGCCCGCATCACCGGCGCCGGTCGTCGTCAGCGTGAACGGCGAAGTGAGCGTGCCCGATGTGAACTCGAACGCCCCCTGGCCGCTGTCGGTGACCTTCTCGACCGTGATCGATCCGCGCGCCTTGTTGTAGTACGTGCAGTCGACCGTGTCCGCCGCGGTATCGAGGCTGAAGGTGATCGTCGTCCCGTTGGTGGAGACGTTCGAGCCGTCGGAACTCGCCGTGCAGTCGATCTTGTCGAAGTCCCAGCCCGGAGGCAGGGCGGACTCGCTCACATGCCCGGTCGTGTTGATGGGCACCTTCGAGAAGGACGCCGACTCTCCGTCGCTGAGCGTGAACGTGGTCCCCGCCGGATCGCTCGAGAAGTCCTTCGTGTAGCTGAAGTCCTCGGTCGAGGGACTCGGATCGGTGACCTTGCGGATGATGACGCCGCCACACGTCGGGAAGTTGGTATCGATCGGGGCGATGAAGTCCTTCAGCGCTGCCGTGAACGAGTCGGAGGACCGGCTCTTCAGGTAGGCGCTGCCGAACGTCGCGCATTCGTCGAGGGTGCTGGCGAGCGCCGTGAAGTCGAGCGACGCCTCCCCGAAGGTGCGTGCCGAGATCGAGCCGAGTCCGTCGGCGTTGCCGCTCGTGATCGCGGTCGTGTTGATCGACCCGGTCGCGAGCCCCTGGGCGGTGAAGTTGACCTTCGTGGACCAGCACGGCAGGCTCCCCGCCTCGCAGGCGTTGAGCGGTGGCGCCTCGAAAGCGGTGAGCCATCTCGACACCGAGAGCTGGGGGTTGGTGCCGCCGTTCGACAGGTCGTACTGGATCAGCACGTCGCCGGGCGTCCGTTGAGGCGTGACGCCGTTGCCCGAGTCGATGCTCGACTGGTTGAACTCGAAGTCCATGTTCGTCGTGCCGGTCGGATCCTGGACGCGATGCCAGAACAGGTGCAGGTACTGGTGTCCGCCCGCAGTCGTCTCGAGGTAGAACCCGAAGTTCTTGAGGTCGCTCTTGTTCGGCGGGATTCCGCCGGTGACGACCGAGGGAACCTCGGTGTCCTCCTTCGTGCCCTGACCGAACGAGTTGTCGTTCTTCGGGTTGGTGATGTCGGACGTCCGCTCCTCGGTGACGGTCGCCCAGTCGAGGTTGCCGGCGTGGTCGACGACCAGGTTCGCGTTGGTGTCGATCTCGAAGGAGCTCGTGCCGAACGGGACGTGGCTCGCATAGGCCGGCGAAATCGCGAGGCCGGCGAGCACGAGCCCGCCGACGGCGGCCACGGCGATCAGCGGGGAGCGCCGACGTCGCCGGCGCACGGGTGGGGTGGGACAGATCTCGGGTTGGTTGCGCAGTGGCATCGTCGCCTCCGGGTTCGCGCAGCGTCGTCCGGTCCGGGCGGACCGGACGGTCCTCCGCGGGGCGATGGGTTGCGAGGCGGCTGTGCGCGGGCGTGGCAGGGCGTGCGGGTGAGAGTCGTCGGGCCCGTCGTCGCGGGTAATCGACGGCGGGATTCATCGGACCCGAGGGGGAGTCTCAGGGCTCATCTGAGACGGTACACCGGCCCGTGGCGATATGACAGAGTAATCGAGCATTGCTCATGAACCCAGAACAGGGGGTACCGCGCACCCTGTGAGAGAGTGGCGGAATGAGCATGGAGAACCGGGATGCCTCGGCCGGGGCGTCGCAGGCGGGACAACCACGGGAGAGCCTCGTGCGCACCGCGTTCGTGACCGAGGAGTCCGTCTACGGAGTGCTGCTGGTCTCGGGCATGATCGTCGTCGCGGGCTCGCACGGGTCGAGCTCGTGGCAGGTGTTCTGGACGGTGATCGTCACGGTGATCGTCTTCTGGGCCGCGCACGTCTACGCCGGCACCGTGGCCCGCCACGGCCTCGCAGTCGAGGGGGTGATGGGCCTCAGGCAGGCGTTCTCCGAGGCGTTCCGACGCTCGCTCGGCCTGCTGTTCTCGGCGCTCATCCCCTCGGCCATCCTGCTGCTCGGGGCGCTGGAGGTCGTGCCCGACGCCCTGACCATCTGGATCGCCCTGTGGGCGGGCGTCGTCGTGCTCGCAGTGCTCGGATTCGTCGCCTACCGTCGTCGGGGCGCGCCCCTGCACCTGCAGCTGCTCGGCGCGTTCGGCACCGCGGCGTTCGGGCTCGTCATGATCTTCTTGAAGGCCGTCGTCCACTGACGGTGTGTTCGCGGCCCGCGAACCGATATCGTCGTGCCAAAGGGGGCACGATGCCGAAGATGACGAACGCCGAGCTGCAGGCTCGGATCGCAGAACTCGAGGGCGAGAACGCACGGCTTCGCGACGCGGCCGAGGCCGCCGAGGCGGCGGCCGCAGCCGAGTCGGAGGGGGCGGGCGCGGCGCTCGAGCCGGCCGCCGTTCCGCGTGCGAAGCGCGGCCGCGGCCGTACGGCCGGGGCGATCGTGCTCGTCGTGATCGGCCTGTTGCTCGCGCCGGTCGCGGTGGTGACCGGCTGGGCAAGGGCCGAGCTCGTCGACACCGACCAGTTCGTCGCGACCTTCGCTCCGCTGGCCGACGACCCTGCCGTGCAGAGCTTCGTCGCCGACGAGGTGACGGCGGCGATCGAACAGCAGGTCGACATCCCGCAGCTCACCTCCGACGTGTTCGACGGCATCCGCTCGCTCGACCTGCCCCCGAAGGCCCAGCAGGCGCTCGGCCTGCTCGAAGGGCCGGCCACGCAGGGCCTCCAGTCGCTCGTCTCCGGCGTCGTCGACCGGGTCGTGACGAGCGACGCGTTCGCCGACATCTGGGCGAACGCACTGCGCGTCTCCCACAAGCAGTTCGTGGCCGCCATGCAGGGCGATCCGAACGCCGCGCTCGAGATCGGCGGCGACGGCACCCTGTCGGTGCAGCTGGGGCCGATCATCGAGGCCGTGAAGGACCGGCTCGTCGAGAACGGGGTCGGCTTCGCCGAGCAGATCCCGGTCATCGACAAGAGCATCGCGATCGCACAGGCCGACGCCTTCGTCTTCGTGCGCACGGTCTACTCGCTCGCCGTCGCCGTCGGCACGTGGCTGCCCTGGGTCGCGTTCGGCTTCATCGTCGCCGGCGTCTTCGTCGCCAAGCGGCGCTCGGCCGCCCTCTTCTGGACGGCAGGTGGGTTCGCACTCGCCATGGGACTGCTCGCCGCGGGCTTCGCGGTCGGCCAGATCGTCTTCCTCGGGCTCGTGAGTCCGAGCCTGATCCCGGCCGGCGCCGCGACCGCGATCTACGGCTACGTGACCGAGGCGATGTCGTCGACGGCTGCGGCTGCCCTGGTCCTCGGCATCCTCGTCATGATCATCGCGTGGTTCGCCGGCCCATGGCGGCCGGCGCGCGCCGCTCGCTCGCTCGCGGGTTCGGGCTTCTCCGCACTCCGGCGCACGGCGGCCGCGCACGGCATCACGACGGGTGCCTTCGGCATCGCGCTCGACCGCGGGCGCGGCTTCGCCTACGGTGCGATCGCGCTCATCGCGGCCGCCGTGCTCATGTTCAACCGTCCGGTCACGACCGGGTCGGTCTGGGGCACGATCGTCGTCGCGCTCATCGCCGTGCTGCTCGTCGAGCTCCTGCGGCGGCCGGCCGACGAGATCGAGGCGGACGCCCTGGCGGCGACGGCGAGCACCGGCAGCAGCACCGGCGGCGGCGAACCGTCGGGCGACGTCGACGGCGATGCCGACACCGCGGTGCTCGACGTCGACCGGCAGGAGACGGAACCGCTCGACACCTCCCTGCGCGGGTGATCGACGTCCCTGCGCGGGTGATCGACCTCGCCGCGGCGCGGTCGGTCGAACCATCCGCACGCCTGTAGGCTCGACGGCGTCATGAGACGCACGACGATCGCCCTGCTCGCCGCCCTCGAAGCCGCCGTTGCCGCGCTCATCGGGCTCGGCGTCGCGCTCGTGCCGCTGCTCGTCGTGTGGGCCGTGCATTTCGGGCTGGCGGTCGACGTCTCGTCCTTCTTCCGCGCCGCCGCCGACGGCTGGCTGCTCGGTCACGGCGTCGACGTGGTCGTGCAGCTCGATGAACTCACGGCCGCGCGCATCGCGCTGCCGGGTGCGGGCGACCCGTTCCCCATCACGATCGCGCTGCTCGGGTTCGCTCTGCTGACCGTCGTCGCGGGCCGCCGAATCGGTCGCCGCTCCGCCGCAGGCGGGCACTCGATCACGGGCTCGGTCGCCGCGGTCGTCGTCTACGCGGCCGCCGGCGGCGTGCTCGGCCTCTCCGCGAGCACGGGTTCGGCAGCGGTGCCGTTCTGGCAGGCGCTCCTGCTGCCGGCGTTCGCGATGGCGATCGGCGTGGTGCTCGGGGCCGGCCTCGAGACGCTGCGCGAGGCCGGTGCCGGCGACCTCGCCGGCGGCTGGGTGCGCGCCCGCCTCGACGACCTCTCGCCCGCCCTCGTCGCCTCGGTGCGTCAGGCGACCCGCATCGGCGCGGGTGCCGCGTTCGGCGTGCTCGCCGTCGCCGGGGTCGTGGTTGCGGTGCTCATCGCGGCCGACTACGCGACGATCGCAGGGCTCGCCCAGGCGCTCGGCGCCGGCGTCGACGGCGGACTCCTGCTCCTCGTCGCCGAGTTGGCATTCCTGCCGAACTTCGTGATCTGGGTCGCGTCGTGGCTGCTGGGGCCCGGCTTCGCGATCGGGACGGGCACGACGGTCGCCCCCGGGGGCACGGTGCTCGGGCAGATCCCCGGCATCCCGCTGCTCGGCGCGCTGCCGGGCGATGCGCCCGCGTCGGGCGTGCTGTGGCTTCTCGTGCCCGTCGCGCTCGGGTTCGTCGGAGCGTGGTTCGTGCTGCGCGCCGGGTCGCCCGTCGACGAGCACGACCCGTGGTGGCGCCCCGTGGCCGTCGGAGCCGGCGCCGCTTTCGTCGCCGCGATCGTGCTCGGGCTGCTCGCCTGGTGGTCGGGCGGCGCGATCGGGCCCGGTCGGCTCGCGGTCGTCGGCCCCGATGCGTGGGCCGTCGCGCTCGTCACCGCGGCGACCGTCGGCACCGGGGCGATCGTGGGCGGCGTCGCCGCTCGCGTGCAGCAGCGCACGGGCCTCGCCGCCGCCGAGACGTCACGCCCCGATCTCGGCCGGTAGGCTCGAGGAGTGCTCAAGCTCGTCGTCCTGATCTCAGGTGGAGGGTCGAACCTCAAGGCCCTGCTCGAAGCCGCCGAAGACGCCGAGTTCCCGGCGCGCGTCGTCGCGATCGGCGCCGACCGCGAGGCATCCGGTCTCGTGCTCGGCGAGGACTTCGGCGTACCGACCTTCACGGTGCCCTTCACGGCCTACCCCGACCGCGACGCCTGGGGCGACGCGCTCATCGAAGAGGTGCGGCGCTGGGAGCCCGATCTCGTCGTGCTCTCGGGCCTCATGCGACTCGTGCCGCCCGCGGTCGTCGACGCGTTCTCGCCGCAGCTCATCAACACCCATCCCGCGTACCTGCCCGAGTTCCCGGGCGCGCACGGCGTGCGCGACGCACTCGCCGCGGGCGTCTCGCAGACCGGGGCGAGCCTCATCGTCGTCGACAACTCCGTCGACGGCGGCCCGATCATCGCGCAGGAGCGCATCCCGGTGCTGCCGGGCGACACCGAGTCGAGCCTCCACGACCGCATCAAGCCCGTCGAGCGCCGCCTGCTCATCCAGGCCGTGCTCGACATCGCCAATTCGCACCTCGACCTGAAGGACCTCGCACGATCATGAGCGGCCACGCCATCGACCCCAGCCTCTACCGCGAACGCGACCTCGTGCCCGTGCGCCGGGCGCTCATCGCCGTGAGCGACAAGCGCGGGCTCGTCGAGCTCGCGACCGCGCTCGTCGGTGCGGGCGTCGAGATCGTCTCGACCGGCGGCACCTCGAAGGCGATCGCCGACGCCGGACTTCCGGTCACGCAGATCGCCGAGGTCACGGGCTACCCCGAGCACCTCGACGGGCGTGTGCGCACCCTGCACCCGGCCGTGCACTCGGGTCTCCTGGCCGATCTGCGCCTCGAGCACCACGAGCGGGAGCTCGCCGGCCTCGGCATCGCGCCGTTCGAGCTCGTCGTCGTGAACCTCTACCCGTTCGTCGAGACCGTCGCCTCGGGCGCCGAGCCCGACGCCGTCGTCGAGCAGATCGACATCGGCGGGCCCGCGATGGTGCGCGCCTCGGCGAAGAACCACGCGAACGTCGCCGTCGTCGTCTCGCCCGACCGCTACGACGAGCTCGCCGCCGCGGTCGCCGCGGGCGGCACGACGCTCGCGCAGCGCCGCGAGCTCGCCCGTGAGGCGTTCCGGCACACGGCCTCGTACGACGTCGCGGTCGCGAGCTGGATCGGCAGCGTCGTCGCACCCGACCAGCCGGCGGAGGAGTCGCCGTTCCCCGCCTGGGTCGGCGGCACCTGGACGAAGGACGCCGACCTCCGCTACGGCGAGAACTCGCACCAGAAGGCGGCGATCTACGCCTCGCAGGGCGGCCGCCCCGGCATCGCCCAGGCCGTGCAGCTGCACGGCAAGGAGATGAGCTACAACAACTACGTCGACGCGGATGCCGCGGTGCGTGCCGCGTTCGACTTCGACGAGCCCGCGGTCGCGATCATCAAGCACGCCAACCCGTGCGGCATCGCGGTCGCCCTGCCCGGCGCCGTCGACGCCATCGCCGACGCGCACCGCCGCGCCCACGAGTGCGACCCCGTGTCGGCGTTCGGCGGGGTGATCGCGGCGAACCGCACCGTCACGCGCGAGATGGCCGAGACCGTCTCGGGCATCTTCACCGAGGTGCTCGTCGCCCCCGCCTTCGAGGCCGAGGCGGTCGAGCTGCTCACGCAGAAGAAGAACATCCGCCTGCTGACCCTGCCCGAGGGATTCGTGCCGACGGCGGTCGAGCTCAAGCAGGTCTCGGGCGGCATGCTGCTGCAGCAGGCCGACCGTCACTTCGCACCTGCGTCGGAGTGGACGCTCGCCGCGGGCGAGGCCGCCGACGAGGCGACCCTCGCCGACCTCGAGTTCGCGTGGCGCGCGTGCCGCGCGGTGAAGTCGAACGCGATCCTGCTCGCCTCCGGCGGCGCCTCGGTCGGCGTCGGCATGGGGCAGGTCAACCGGGTCGACTCGTGCAAGCTCGCCGTCGAGCGGGCCGGCGACCGTGCGGCCGGTTCGGTCGCGGCATCCGACGCGTTCTTCCCGTTCGCCGACGGCCTGCAGATCCTCATCGACGGCGGCGTGAAGGCGGTCGTGCAGCCCGGCGGCTCGGTGCGAGACGATGAGGTCGTCGCGGCGGCGAAGGCGGCGGGCGTCACGATGTACTTCACGGGGGAGCGGCACTTCTTCCACTGAGCGCGGCCGCGCGCGACGGCCGGTCGTCGTCGCCCGCGACCATGCGCCCTGCGGCATCTGCCCGGAGGTACCCTTGAATCGACCCTGCGCAGACCACGCGCGGGCCAGGTTCCGCCCACGAAGCGGATGATTCGAGGAGAACGATCGATGTCGATCACCCACGCCCCGGCGCGAGCCGCCGAGGTCAGCGCCACCCTGCCGAGCGACGCTCCCGACCACGAGCGGGTGCTCATCACCCGCGGTCCCCGCTCCGGTCTCACCGTCATCGTCGCCGTGCATTCGACCCGGCTCGGCCAGGCGCTCGGCGGAGCCCGCGTCTGGAACTACGGGCACTGGACCGACGGCCTCGCCGACGCGCTGCGACTCTCGCAGGCCATGACCATGAAGAACGCGGCCGCCGGCCTCATGCGCGGCGGCGGCAAGTCGGTCGTCGTCGTCCCGTCGGGCGTCGTGCTCGACGAGGCGCAGCGGCGTGACGCGATGCTCGACCTCGGCGACGCGGTCGAGTCGCTCGGCGGCGCGTACATGACCGCCGAAGACGTCGGCACGAGCGCCGAGCTCATGGCCGTCGTGCACGAGCGCACCGAGCATGTCTGCGGACTCCCGCCCGAGCAGGGCGGCGTGGGCGAGCCCGCCGACGCGACCGCCGCGGGCGTGCACGCCTCGATCCTCGCGACGCTCGGCCACGTGTTCGGCTCGACCGACGCCGCAGGTCGCCACTTCGTGATCTCGGGTCTCGGCCAGGTCGGCGGTCGCCTCGCGCGCAGCCTCGCCGCCGCGGGCGCACGGCTGACCGTGACGGATGTCGCGGAGTCGAAGCGCGCGCTCGCCGACGAGCTCGGCGCGACCTGGGTGGAGCCGGCCGACGCCCACCGGGTCGAGGCCGACGTCTTCGTGCCGTGCGGGCTCGGCGGCGTGCTCACGCCCGAGGTCGTCGACGAGCTGCGGGTCGCGGCCGTCGTCGGCGCCGCGAACAACCAGCTCGCCTCGCGCGACGTGGCCGAGCTCCTGCGTGCCCGCGGCATCGTCTGGGCGCCCGACTTCGTCGTCAACGCCGGCGGCGTGATCTACCTCGACGTGGCCGGCCAGCCCGGTGCCGACCAGGCCGCGCTCGACGCGCGCATCGCGGGCATCGGCGACGTGGTCGCCGCCGTGCTGCAGGACGCCGTCGCGACCGGTACGACGACGCTCGACGCCGCCGAGCGCCTCGCCCGCGCACGCCTCGACGCCGGGCGCTGAGCCGCACCGACCGAACCGATCCGGCCGGAGGGCGCACGAGCGCCCTCCGGCCGGAGCCGTTCGGGGTGGCCGAGCATCGACCGACGCGCCGGGGCATCCGATGCACCTGACGGCGCCGTGCCGAGCGCGCCGCCGGGCACCGGGCCGTCCGACCGGCCAGTAGGCTCGTCTCCATGACGTCCCCCGCCTCACCGTCTTCGACCGCGCCCGCACGACCGTCGGCGAGGTACGCGCCCGCGGCGGGCCGGGGGCGTCGGGTGGCGGCGGTGCTCGTGTCGGCGGCGGTCGTGGCCGTCGTCGCGATGAGCGTCGCGGCGCTGGCCTTCTTCATCGGCAACGGCCAGTCGCCCGCCGTCTTCCAGCAGGTGTTCGGGCACTTCGCCCTCGCCGCGTTCTTCGCGTGGGCGCTGCTCTCGATCGCGAACGGCCTCGGCGCCACCCGAGCCTGGTTCCTCGCGCTCATCACCGGGTTCACGTCGGCCTGCCTCGCCGCGCTCATCGCGACGAGCGTCATGATCGTGGTCGCGGCGCGACCGCTGTACGGTCCCGCGGTGCTCTTCGTGATCGGCTCGCTCGTGAGCCTCAACCTGATCTTCGTGATCGCGGTCGTGCTCGGCGAGGTGTTCCTCGCGCCGCGCATCATGCGGGGCATCATCGACCACCGCCGCGAGCGGGCGCCCCGGCGCCTCGCGCTCGTGCGCATCCCCGCCTCGAACCTCGACGAGGCCGAGCTCACCCACCTCGAACGCCGCCCCGTCGACCAGGCGCGCGCCGACGAGCAGTGGGACAACTACTGCGCCGCGCTCGTCGCCGAGGGGTGGGAGACGGTCGAGGTCGACGCCGCGCCCGAGATGGCCGACTCCGTCTTCGTCGAGGACGCCGTCGTCATGTTCGGCGACCTCGCGGTGCTCACCCGGCCCGGCGCCGAGTCGCGACGGGGCGAGGTCGACGGCGTCGAACGGGCGGTGCGCTCGATCGCGGGGGTGACCGTCCGCCGCATCGAGGAGCCGGGCACCCTCGACGGCGGCGACGTGCTGAAGGTCGGCGACGTGGTGTACGTCGGGGCGTCGGCCCGCACGAACGGAGAGGGCGTCCGGCAGCTGCGCGAACTGCTCGCCCCGCACGGATATCGCGTCGTCGGCGTGCCGATGACGAAGGCCCTCCATCTGAAGAGCGCCGCGACCGCACTGCCCGACGGCACGGTCATCGGCGACCCCGCCCTGCTCGACGCCGCCACGGTGTTCGACCGGTTCCTGCCCGTGCCCGAGCCGCAGGGCGTCGCCGTGGTCGAGCTGTCGGAGACGTCGCTGCTCATGTCCGCTTCGGCACCGCGCACCGCGGCGATGCTCGCCGGCCTCGGTTACCGGGTGGTCACGGTCGACATCTCGGAGTTCGAGAAGCTCGAGGGATGCGTCACCTGCCTGTCGGTGCGGGTGCGCTGACTCCGCCACCGCTGCGGCGTCGGGCGCGGGGTCATCCGGCTGCGGTCGCCGTCTCGGGCTCGCGCGTCCGCCCGTCGTGCAGTTCGATCACTCGATCGGCCCGGCGCACGAGCGCCGCGTCGTGGGTGGTGACGACGGCGGCGACGCCCCGTGCGTGCACGAGCTCGCCGATCAGGTCCATCACGGTCGCCGCCGTGCCGCTGTCGAGCTGGCCCGTCGGCTCGTCGGCGAGGAGCACCTGCGGGCGCGCGGCGAGCGCGCGGGCGATGCCGACGCGCTGCTGCTGCCCGCCCGAGAGCTCGTACGGACGCTGCGCGGCGTGCGCTCCGAGCCCGACGAGGTCGAGGGCTTCGGCGACGCGGCGGGCGCGGTCGGCGGGATCGGTGCGCTGCAGGCGCAACGGCACCTCGACGTTCTCGGCCGCCGACAGCACGGGGATGAGCCCGAACGACTGGAACACGTAGCCGACGCGATCGCGGCGCACCGCGGCGAGCCCGTCTTCGCCGAGCTTCGACAGGTCGTCGTCGCCGAGCAGCACGCGGCCCGAGGTCGGCCGGTCGAGCCCGCCGAGCAGGTTGAGCAGCGTCGTCTTGCCGGCGCCCGAACGGCCCGTGACGACCACGAGTTCGCCCGGCGCGACCTCGAGCGAGACGCCGTCGACGGCGTGCACGCCACCGCCCCGGCCTTCGAAGATGCGGCTGACCGATTCGGCGCGCAGGGTGGTCATCGTTCCTCCTCGGATGTCTCGGCGCTCGCGCCGTCGTCGGCGGTGTGCCGCCCGTGGCGTGGCGGAGCCGTCGTCTCCTCGCCCCCCGTCGCGGGCGGATCCGCATCGTTCGGGCTCGGCGCCGCGGCATCCGCCGGTCGCTCGTGCCCCGGCCAGACGCCCACGTGATCGCTCTCGAGGGCGAGCCTGACGCGGTCGCGCAGTTCGAGGCTCTGCATGAAGTCGTGCGGCAGCTGCAGGCGGCCGACGCGGTCGAGCACCGCGAACTCCTCGGCCACGTGCTGCTCATCGCCGTGCTCGTCGACGCGGGTCGAACGCAGCACCTCGGTCGAGGTGCGGCCGTCGCGGATCTGCACGGTGCGGCGGACGTGGCCTGACACGGCGGGGTCGTGGGTGACGATGAGCGTCGTGACGCCGAGCTCGTCGTTGACCCCGCGCATGGCCTCGAGCACGGCCGACGACATGCCCTCGTCGAGTTCGCCGGTCGGTTCATCGGCCAGGAGCACGAGCGGGTCGTTCGCGAGGGCCACGGCGATCGCGACGCGCTGCTGCTGTCCGCCGGAGAGTTCGCCGGGCCGCCGGTCGCGCTCGGCGCCGACCTCGAGCAGCTCGAGCAGCTCGTCGACGCGGCGCGCCCGCGCGGCACCTCGGCGCGTGCGGGCGACGTTCATCGCGAGTGCGACGTTCTCGGCCGCGGTGAGGTAGGGGAGGAGGTTGCGCGAGGTCTGCTGCCAGACGAAGCCGACGGTGCGGCGGCGGTACGCGACGCGCTCGCGCGAGCCCATCGTGAGCAGGTCGTGCCCCGCGACCCGGGCGACACCGGCCGTGGCGGTGTCGAGGCCGGAGAGGATCGTCAGCAGGGTCGACTTGCCTGATCCCGAGGCGCCGACGACGGCGACCATCTCGCCGGCGTCGACCCGCAGGTTGAGCCCCTGCAGGGCCTGCACCTCGACGCCGTCCGCGGTGAAGATGCGCACGAGGTCGGCGCACAGGATGTGCGGCTCGCCCGGTGACGCGGCGCGCGGGGTCGTCGCGCCGGCCGGGGCGCGATCGGCGACCCCGCTCTCGACGCCGGATGTCTCGGCCATGGTTCAGCCCTCCTCTTCCTTGCGCATCGCGCGGGCCGCGCTCTGCTCGCCGCCCATGCGAGCGGCGAGCAGCACGGCGACGCCCGTGACGATCACCGCGCCCACGAGCACGGCGCTGACCAGCCACGGGTCGAACACGACGACGGGCTGCTGGTCTTCGCCCGTGAACGGTCTGAGGTCGATGCCCTGGAGCACGATGAACGGCAGCGCCGCTCCCAGGGCGGCGCCCGCGACGAGTGCCGCGGTGACGACCGGCCCGATCTCCCAGGCCACGAGCGCCCGCTCCCCGCGGCGACGCAGGCCCAGCGTCGCGACGAGCGGCAGCAGTCGCTCCCGCGCGGGCCGTCCGACGACGAGGGTGAGCACGATCGCGAGGGCGGTGAGCAGCGACGAGAGCACGATCGCACCGACCAGCGACACGACGAGTCCCTGCGTCGCGGCCGTGGCACCGAGCTCCGAACGCACCATGCCGGGCGTCGTGACGGTCGAATCGGCGCCCGCGATCTCGGCGAGCCCGGCCGTCACCTCCGCGGTGTCGGCGCCGGGTTCGAAGCGAACGAGCACGCGCTCGGGGACGAACGTGCTCGCGAAGCCGTCGGCGTTCGCCTTGTCCATGAGCACCCAGCTCGTCCGCGGCCAGTAGGCGGTGCGTCCGTCGACGACCTCGAGCACCTCCCACGGCTTGCGGTCGAGCTCGACGTCGTCGGCGCCCTCGATCGAATCGGCGATGACCTGCGAGACGACGACGGGAACGGCCTCGCCGCCGGTCTTCGCCAGCCTCTCGGGCAGCGGGGTCGCACCCGTGCGGCCGGCCTGCACCTCGCGCATCTCATCGGAGTCGACGACGATGAGCGTCGTCGACCGGAGCCGCCCGTCGATGCCGACCTGGATCGACGAGGTCGAATAGACGGGTGCAGTGGCCTCGACGCCCGGCACCTCTGCGAACGCCGCCTGCTGCTCGAGCGTGAACGGACCGCCCACGATCGCCGCGTCGGCACCGACCCTCGCGTCCGCGGCGCGGTCGACCCCGGTCTGCACCGTGCCGAGGAGGACGGCCGAGAACATCGCGATCGAGACGCCGACCACGACGGTCAGCACGGGTACGACGCCCGCCGACGGGTCGCGGAGCGCGCGCGCCGAGCCGAGGAACGCGACGAGACCCCGGGCTTTCGCGGCCGCCCGCACGATCGCGGCGAGCGGATAGGGGTAGAGGCGCAGCACGATGAGGCACGCGAGCACGGCGAGCAGCAGCGGCACGGCGGCGAGCAGGGGGTCGACGCCGATCTCGGCGGACTGCGTTGCGAGGCCCCGGCGCAGGAGCAGGACGACCGCCGCTACGGCGATGACGGCGACGAGGGCCTCGAGGATCCAGCGGAGCCGCCCGCCGCCGCGCGGAGCGAAGTCGGCACGGGCGCGTCGCAGCGGGCTCAGGGAGGGAGCCGACGCGATGAGCAGCGCCGCCGGGGTCACGGCGAACAGCGCGGCGACGAACCATCCGAACGTCCCGCCCTCGGCCGGGACGGCGAGGGTGCCCGCGACGGCGCCCGCCACGGCGGCCGGCACGCCGATCATGACGCCCTCGATGGCGAGGATGCCCTGGAGCTGCCCGTTCGACGCGCCGCGCGCGGCGGCGAGCTCGAGGCCGGTGCGTCGACGCTCGAACACGACCCGCGCGCCGAGCACGAGCACCGCGACCATGACGCCGATCGGCCCCGAGGCGACGGTCGCGAGCACCGCGTCGCTCGCGCCGGCGGCGATCGCCGCGTCGGTGAGGGCGTCGCCGAGGCCGCTCGAGAATCCGACGACGCCGACGGTCGAGAAGTAGTACTGGAAGTCGCCCGGCCCGACCGGGTAGGCGACGCTCATGAACTCGTCGAGGTCGGTGCGGAGTTCCGCCGATCGGTCGGCGCGGATGCGGTCGGTCGCGACCGGATACCAGAGCTCGAGCGTCGACGGCAACTGGGCCTGCTCGAGCGCCTGCCACGAGTTCGGGTGCGTGAGGCCGAGGCCCGTGATGCGGAGGGTGCCGTCGGGGGTGAAGGCGACCGAGGGCTCGAGGGGCACGGGCAGGTGGGTCCAGAATCCGTCGTCGGGGTCGATCGCGTCGAACGTGCCGACGAGCTCGACCGGCTGCTCGTCGGTGCCGACCGGGATCGACCGCACCTCGCCGATCGCCCAGTCCATCTCATGTGCGAACGCCTCGGTGGCCACGAACTCGAGCGGTTCCGCGGTGGCGGAAGGCCCGAGCACCGTCGGCCACTCGCCGCTCGTGAGCTCGACGTGCTCGGCGATCCGCGGGTCGAAGCCGAGGTACAGCTCGTAGTCGGTCGACCCCGGCCCGGCGCCGTCGGGCAGGGCGCGGTTCGGCCCGGCGACGACGGTCGCGAGCGGGTCGTCGGTCACGCGGTGCAGCTCCGCGGGCATCTGCTCGCGGATGCCGAGCAGCGCCTCCTCCTGCCCGCCCCACACCGCGTCGATGTCGTCGGGCAGCGTGGTGCCGCCCGACGACGGGCCGAGGTCGGGCAGCGTCGCCCGGTTCGGCGACGACACGTCGAGCTCGCGCGCCGGGAACTCGGCCAGGTGCTCGTCGAGCGCCGCCGTGTGCTGCGCCGCGACGGCACGGGGCACGGCCGTCGCGAGGAACGCGCCGCCGGCGACGAGCAGCACGAGCATGATCGAGGCGACCGGTGCCGCGAAGAACTGCCGGCGCAGCAGCCCGGCCGGCGTCAGTCGCGAATGATGGCGCGCGCTCATCGCTCCTCCTCGCGAAGCCCGGGCTGCGACGCCGTCCGCCGGACTCCGCGCGCGGCGAGGCCGGCGGCGAGCGCCGCGAGCAGCATGAATCCGACCGTGCCGGCGAGCCAGGGCCACCAGTCGAGGGCGAACGGCGCATGCAACGACGACGGTGCATCGGCGATCGTCGCCCTCGCGAGCTCGCGTGCCGTGAACCAGGCGGTCACGGCACCGACGACCGCGCCGAGGACGATCGCGCCGCCGACGGTCGCGGCGAGCTCCGAGAACCTGGCTCGCGCCTGCACGCGCGGCGCGACGCCGAGCACGCGCAGCACGACGACCTCACCGAACCGGCTGGTCGACAGGGCGCTCGTGAGGGCGACGAGCGCGATGAGGGCGAAGAGCAGGGCGCCGGCGGCCCCCGTCCAGAGCGCGGCGACCGCGGGGCCGATGAGGGCCGCCGACGAGACGTCGCCGCGGGTCGTGGCGACGCTCGCGACGCTCTGGTCGCGTCCGATCTGCTCGGCCGTCCGGCCGGGGTCGGATGCCGCGAGCCAGCGCTCACCGAACTGCGGAACTCCGCTGCCTGCGTCGAAGGCGACGCGTTCGAGGGCGCCGAGGTCGGCGAGCAACGAGGTCGATCCCGCGGTCGGCACGGCGGGCACGACGCCCGCGACGACCGCCTCGACCTCGACCCCGCCCGCGATCGTGCGGAAGTCGAGCGGGTCGCCGACCTCGGCGTTCACGCGAGCGGCGAGCGCCGCGCCGATGACGACGGGCAGCCGCCCGCGATCGCCCGGCAGTGCGGCCCGAGCGGTGGGCGTCGTCGCCGACAGCTCGACGACGTCGAAGGCGCCCGCGAGCGCGGTCGAGGGCGCCTCGCCGTCGAGGCCGAGGCCATCGAACGAGACCCGCACCTCGCGCGCGCCGGGGGCGTCGACGAGCGCGGCCTGCAGGCCGAGCAGGCGGATGCCCGCGGCATCCGGCAGTTCGATCTCGACCGTGCCGCCGCCGTCGGCGATGGCGACCTCGCCGGCTTGGACGGGCGAGGCGGCGCCTCCCTCGGAGAGAAGCCAGACGTTCACCGCGACCTCGCCGGGCGTTCCGGCCGGGGCGCGGACGCCGACCTCGACCTCGAGCGTCGCCGCACCCTCGGGAAGGGGGACGCCTGCACCGGCCGCCGATTCGGCGAGCGCTGCCGATGCGGCGGCGAGCCCGGTACCCGGGGCGGCGCCGTCGAGGCCGGTGGCCGGTGCTGCCACGAGCGTCGCCGGATCGGACCCGAGGCGCACCTCGCCGCGGAACACGGGTGCGTCGACGGTGACGCCGGGCAGCTCGCCGAAGGGATCGGCGAAGGCGAGCGGGTCGGGCGCCTGCACCGTGTCGCGGCCGGGAAGCGCGACCCGCACCTCGGCGCCGTTCGCGAGCGCCGCGGCCTTCGCGTCGACCGACTGCCAGGCCCCGGCGAAGGCGGCCGCGAGCGTGAGCCCCCCGATCGCGAGCATCGCGACGAGCGACGCCGACGCGAACAGCGAGCTGCGCCGCGCGAGCTGTCGCATGGGCAGGGCGGGCACGAGCGCGGGCCCTGCCGCGGCGACGCGCTCGAGGACGGTGCCGATCGGGCGGGAGAGACCGAGTGCGACGAGCGCGAGTGCGAACAGCACGAGCACGGGTGCGAGCACGGCGATCGGGTCGACGTCGACGGAGCCCGACGCGCTCGTGACGAGCGGCGAACCGTAGAGGCTGAACTGCCACAGCGAGAGCGCCGCGACCACGACGACGAGCAGCACGCCGCCCGCGATCGCCGTGCGCGGTGCGCGCCCGACTTCGTCGCCGGCGCCGCGGTGGACCGGGCGGGCCGCGTCGACGAACGCCCGGCCGGCGACGAGCACGACGGCCGCCGCGACCGCGATCGCGGCGACGAGCCAGGTGATCGCGGGTTCTCGGGCGTCGCCGGGGCGCACGAGCCCGACGACCAGTGCGGCGGCCGCACCGCCGATCGCCGCCGCGGGCACGCCGACGGCGAGCACCTCGAGCGCGGTGTCGCGGGCGAGCCGGGTCGCCGAAGCGCCTCGCGCCCGCAACAGCACCGTCTCCGACCGGCGTGCGGCCCCGAGCAGCGCCGCGAGGCGCCACAGCGTGGCGAACCCCGTGATGGCGAGGAGCAGCACCGGCACCGGCGCCAGTGCGCGGACCGCACCGATGCCCGCGAGCAGTCGCGTGAGCGTGCCGCCGAGCCCGCCGGAGGCGCTGAGCCCGCTCGCGCCCATGTCGGGCTGGTCGCGGAGGGCGGGCTCGACGTCGGGCAGCACCGCCCGCAGCGCGGCGGCCTCGTCGACCGCGATCACCGGGTCGGCCGTGGCCGTCCACCGCACGATCGCCGCGGCGGGCACGCCGACCGTCGCCGGCTCGTCGACGAGGAACGGTCCGGAGCCGCCGTCGGCCGAGCCGGTCGAGACGATGGGTTCGCCGAACCACCTCGGATCGAGGACGTCCTCGGGCTGCCAGAGGCCGACGACCTCGAGCTCGATCCCGCCGTCGAGCGCGACCGTCGAGCCGGTCTCGAGCCCGAGCGCCTCGGCGGCGGCGGCGTTCACGGCCGTCGGCACCGCGTCGCCCGACGTCGCGGCGTCGGCCGGCCAGTCGCCCTCGACGAGCTCGGCGCGCCCGGGCACGGCCGGGTCCGCGGTCAGCACGGCGCCGAACGTCGCGTCGCCCGCGGTCGCCGCGACGGGCATCGTCTGCACGCTGCGTTCCCAGGCGGCGCCGTGCGGCACGATCATGCGGTCGAGCACCGCGGCCGCCTCGTCGGACTGCGCCTCGGCGTCGCTCGCGAGGCGGATCTGCCAGCGCGTCGCGCCGCTCGAGCCCGCGGCGGCGGCGACGCCGTCGCGCAGGCCGCTCGCGGCCGATCCTGCGAGCGACTCGATGACGGCGCTGCCGAGCCCCGAGAGCAGGAGCACCACGGCTGCGATGCCGGCCAGCACGCCGATCCGGGCGTTCGCGCGAGCGAATGCCGTACGTGCTGCTCCCACGCGCGCTCCTCATCGAATCGGGTCCGGGCACGCGGGCGGTGCAGGGCCGGGCGCGCCACCGAAGGGGAGAGCGGTTGCACGCGAGCCCGCGTGACGACGAATCCGCACAGCCTACTCCCGAGGACGGTCTTGCACGCCACAGCGAAATGGTCCTAGTCTGTAAGGCTGGCCGACGCCGCCCTACTGCGCGGCCACGAAGGTTTCGAAGACGACGACGCAGGAGGACATCATGCAGACAGACATCCACGCCCGCCCCGCGGCCGGTGGTGCTGCCCGCACCCGATCCTCGCTCGTCGGGGCCGTGCCCGCACCCGCCGAGTTCGCCGGGTAGCGCCGCCCGCACGCCCCGCAGGCTCCGCCTGCCGCGCTCCGCGGCTCCGTCCGCGCATCGACGCCGAGTGCGTCGCGACCTTCCATCCTTCCGCCGCAGAGGCTCGTCGACCGAGCCCGCGGCCACCCCCTCTCGAGAGGACCCGTCCTTGTCCGAACAGCCCACACCCGAGCGACTCGGCGCGGTGCGCGCGCTCTGGCGCCTGCGCGAGTTCGCCGGGCCAGCGATGCCCGCGTTCATGGCCAGCATGGCGGCGGCGCTCGTCGCGCAGCTCATCGCCCTCACCATCCCGCAGGTCTTCGAGCAGATCGTCGACGGCCCGCTCGCCGACGGCGACGCCTCGGCGATCGTGCCGCTCGCGCTGCTCGTGTTCGCGCTCGGTGCGGCCGAGTCACTGCTCTACGCACTGCGCCGCTGGCTCGTCGTCGGCCCGGGCACGAAGGTCGAGGCGCGCATGCGCAACGCGCTCTACGCGAAGCTGCAGGACCTGCCGGTGAGCTTCCACGACCGCTGGCCGAGCGGCCAGCTGCTCTCGCGCGCGGTGAGCGATCTCGGCCTCATCCGCCGTTGGCTGAGCTTCGGCCTCGTGCTCACGGGAGCGAACCTCGTCATCATCGTGGTCGGCGTCGGCATCCTCATGTCGATGAACTGGATGCTGGGACTCATCTTCCTCGTCTGCTCGCTGCCGCTCTGGTGGGCCGGCTGGCGGTTCGAGGGTCGCTATTCGGAGAAGTCGCGCCTCAGCCAGGACCAGCAGGGCGACCTCGCGACCGCGGTCGAGGAGTCGGTGCACGGCATCCGCGTGCTCAAGGCGTTCGGCCGCGGCAAGTACGCGCTGTCGAGCTTCCGCGCCCAGGCAGAGTCGCTGCGGTCGACCGAGATCGAGAAGGCGCGCCTCGACGCGAACATCTGGGTGTGGATCATGGTCGTGCCGACCGTGGCGCTCGCGCTCTGCCTCGTCGTCGGCATCTGGCTCTCCGCGAACGGGCAGCTCTCGGTCGGCGAGCTCGTCGCATTCTTCGCGACCGCGACGGTGCTCGCGTGGCCGATCGAGTCGATCGGCTTCATGCTCGCGTTCGCGCTCGACGCGCGCACGGCGACCGACCGGTTCTTCGACATCATCGACAGCGAGAACACGATCGTCGATCCGGCCGACCCGCAGCACGTCGACCGCCCGCGCGGCGAGCTCGCGTTCACGGGCGTGCACTTCCGCTACCAGGACTCGCCCGAGCGGTTCGGCGACCTGCTCGACGGCGTCGACCTCGTCGTCGAACCGGGGGAGACGATGGCGCTCGTCGGCCTCACCGGCTGCGGCAAGACGACGATGACGGCGCTCACGACGCGTCTCTACGACGTCACCGGCGGCTCGGTGACCCTCGACGGCGTGGATGTGCGCGCCTTCACGAGAGAAGAGCTGCGCAGGCACATCGCGATGGCGTTCGAGGACGCGACGCTGTTCAGCGCGTCGGTGCGCGAGAACGTGCTGCTCGGCCGGCCCGAGCTCGCCGGCGACGACCCCGACGTGCGCGCCGAGGCGGAGCGGGTGCTCGACGAGGCCCTGCGCATCGCCCAGGCCGGCTTCGCGTACGACCTCCCCGACGGCGTCGACACGAAGGTCGGCGAAGAGGGCATGAGCCTCTCGGGCGGCCAGCGCCAGCGGCTCGCGCTCGCCCGGGCGGTCGCGGCGAAGCCCGCGGTGCTCGTGCTCGACGACCCGCTGTCGGCGCTCGACGTCGCGACCGAGGCGAAGGTCGAGGCCGAGCTCCGCGCGGTGCTCGCCGAAACGACCGCGCTCGTCGTCGCGCACCGGCCGTCGACGGTCATGCTCGCCGACCGGGTGGCCCTCCTCGAGGCGGGTCGCATCACGGCCGTCGGCACCCATTCCGAGCTCCTCCGCGAGAGCGAGCACTACCGCTTCGTCATCTCGAGCCTGGAGGACGAGGAGCGCCGCGACCTCGAGTCGCGTCCGCACCCCTCGCCGGCGTCCCGGCCGGCAGACGGGGGCGATGCCGACGAGGCATCCGAATTCGAACGAGAGGAGGCCGCATCATGAGCGTCACCGGCGTGCAGGGCGAAGAGCGCGACCAGTACTCGAAGGCCGAGTCGCGACACATCCGCGTCCGATCGCGGCGTCTGCTCGGGTCGCTGCTGCGACCGCTCACGGGCAAGCTGTGGCTGACCGCGGCGGCGGTCGTGGTCTCGTCGGCGGCGCAGGTCGCGGGCCCGGCGATCATCGCGTACGGCATCGACCAGGGCATCCCAGCGCTCATGGCGCAGGACTGGATGCCCGCGGCGTTCGCCGGGGTCGCCTACCTCGTGACCGGCCTCGTCGGGGCGTTCCTCATCTCGGCGTACATCAGGCTGTCGGCGCGCGTCGCCCAGGCCGTGCTCATCGACCTGCGCACGCGGGTGTTCCTGCACACGCAGAAGCTGTCGCTCGAGTTCCACGAGACCTACACCTCCGGGCGCATCATCTCGCGGCAGACGAGCGACCTCGACGCCATCCGCGAGCTCATGGACGAGGGGCTCACGCTGCTCGTGCGCGGCCTCATGTACATGGTCTTCACCGCGATCATGCTGTTCATCCTCGACGCGCCCTCGGGGTTCGTGCTGCTCGTCGCCCTCATCCCGCTCGGCATCCTCACCCGGTGGTTCCAGGTGCGGTCGCAGTCGCTGTTCCGCCGCTCCCGGGTGGCGTCGGCGAAGCTCATCGTGCAGTTCGTCGAGACGATGACGGGCATCCGCGCGGTGCAGGCCTTCCGCAAGGAGCGCCGCAACGAGCACGAGTTCGGCGGCCTCGTCGAGGACTACCGCGACGTCAACGCGAAGGTGCTCGGCCTCTTCGTCGTCTTCAACCCGGGCCTCGCGCTCATCGGCAACACCGCGGTCGCGGTGACGATCGTGCTCGGCGGATTCCGGGTCATCGACGGCGGCCTCGAGGTCGGCGTGCTGCTCGCCGCGGTGCTCTACACGAAGCGGTTCTTCGACCCGATGGAGGACCTCGCGATGTTCTACAACGGGTACCAGTCCGCCTCATCGGCGCTCGAGAAGATCTCGGGCGTCCTCGAGGAGGAGCCGAGCGTTCCCGACCCGGCCCACCCGGTCGACCTCTGGAACGCCGAGGGCCGGGTCCGGTTCGACGGCGTCGAGTTCTCGTACGTCGAGGGCCGCAGCATCCTGCCCCGGTTCGACCTCGACATCCCGGCCGGCCAGACGATCGCGCTCGTCGGCTCGACGGGCGCCGGCAAGTCCACCCTCGCGAAGCTCATCGCCCGGTTCTACGACCCGAGCGAGGGCGTCGTCTCGCTCGACGGGGTCTCGCTCGCCGAGCTCCACCCGAAGGACCTGCGCCGGGCGATCGTCATGGTCACGCAGGAGGCGTACCTGTTCTCCGGCTCGGTCGCCGACAACATCGCGCTCGGCAAGCCCGACGCGACGTTCGACGAGATCGTGCGGGCGGCCATGGCGGTCGGCGCCCACGAGTTCATCGAGGGGCTGCCGAACGGGTACGACACCGACGTGAACAAGCGCGGCGGGCGCGTGAGCGCGGGGCAGCGCCAGCTCATCTCGTTCGCGCGCGCGTTCCTCGCCGACCCGGCGGTGCTCATCCTCGACGAGGCGACGAGCTCGCTCGACATCCCGAGCGAGCGACTCGTGCAGGAGGGCCTGACGAAGCTGCTGGCCGACCGCACCGCGATCATCATCGCGCACCGCCTCTCCACGGTCGCGATCGCCGACCGGGTGCTGGTCATGGAGCACGGCCGCATCGTCGAGGACGGCGCGCCCGTCGACCTCATCGGCGGCGAGGGGCGGTTCGCCGCGCTGCATGCCGCGTGGCGCGACTCGCTCGTCTGAGCGGCCGCAGCCCTGCTCGCGGAACGCCCCGCACCCGGTGACGGGTGCGGGGCGTTCCCGTTCGCGTCGACGCGCTCAGGCCGCGCGCCGGGCGACGACCCGGTAGCGCCGAGCGGCTCCGCGCACCGCCGCGTGCAGGTCGCGGCCGAGTCGCGCGCGGGATGCCTCGTGGCGGGCGTCGAGCCCGCCGAGGTCGAGGTCGAGCGTGTCGAAGGCGGACAGCCCGCCGCGTTCGAGCCGCCGCATGATGGCGACGGTCCTGCGGATCCTGCGTCCGCGCCGATGCGCGACTCCGTCGAGCTGGAGGGTGAACCCGGCCACCCGGATCCCCGCCGCCCGGCAGGCGCGGACGGTGCGTGCGGCGGCGCGCGGGGCGACGCCGCGGTCGTGACGCCGGACGCCGCCGAACGAGAGCCGCACGAGCACCGCGACCTCGGGAAGCTCCCGGAAGTTCGCGAGCTCGTCGGGGCCGCCGATGACGAACAGGCGGACTCCGCGCAGGTACGCGCCCGTGATCTCGGCGACGGGGGCGGCGGGCCGTGCGTGCAGGCACCGGCCGATCGTCACGCGCTCGCGCTCGAGGCGGTCGATCTCGCGGTGCGAGTCGACGGCGAATGCGGCGCCGAACGCGTCGGCCGCCCGGATGCCCGCCGGGTCCTGCAGCGACCGGGTCGACACGACGAGACCGGCCTCCGGCAGCTCACCCCGCAGGGCGAGCAGGCGGTCGGAGATCGGGGCGGTGGCGGTCGTCGCGGAGGAGGTGCGCCGACGGGCGCCGGCCACGCGGCGGCCCGCGGCGGGGGAGATTCGGAGGCGCTCGATCGTGGACATGCCGGAAGTGTCGCGCACGGTCGCGGTCGCCGCGTCATGGCCGCCCACGAAAACGATCAGGTGCTGACCCTGATCCTCCGGCGGCGCGCACGTCGCCCGGGCAGCCTGCCACACCCTCGCCCCGACCGGATCCGGGTACCCCCTGAATCGGGGGCGCGGCGCGGCGCGCGAACGCGCTACGGTCGAGTCAGGCGGGGGCGACCGGTCCGGTCATCCGCGCCTTCAGACCGGTTCGTTCCCTGCGGTCCGGATCGGCGAAACGAGAAGAGGTGCGATGGTCGAGGCATCCCGGCCGCTGCGGGTGGCCATCGCCGACGACGCGCTGCTGCTGCGCGAGGGCATCGCCAAGGTGCTCGAGGGCGGCGGCCTCGACGTCGTGGCCTCGGTGGGCACGGGCGACGAGCTCGTCGAGACGGTACGGGCGGGCGGCATCGACGCCGCGGTGCTCGACATCCGCATGCCCCCGAGCTTCCGCGACGAGGGCATCCTCGCGCTGGAGGAGCTGCGCGCGGGCGGATCGACCATCGGCGTCCTGCTGCTCTCGATGTACGCGACCCCCGAGTACGCGCTCCGCGTCATGGGCGCGGGCAGCGGCACGGGCTACCTGCTGAAGGAGCGGGTCTCCGAGCCGCAGACGCTCGTGCGGGCGGTCGAGACGGTCGCCTCGGGCGGATCGGTCGTCGACCCCGAGGTGGTCGAGCAGCTGGTGCACCGCACCCGGGCCGATGATCCGCTGTCGCGCCTGACCGAGCGCGAGCGCTCGGTGCTCGAGCTCATGGCGCAGGGGTACTCGAACGGCGGCATCGCGCAGACGCTCTTCCTCGGACTGAAGACGGTCGAGACCCACGTCCGGTCGATCCTGCAGAAGCTCGACCTCGAGGAGTCACCCGAGCACCACCGGCGCGTGCTCGCGGTGCTGACGCTCCTCGGCGCGAGGTGATGGCGCCCGGCCGCAAGGGCCGGATCATCAGGCGCAGCATCACGATCGGCATCGTGGTCGCGCTGAGCCTCGGCATGGAGGTCGCCGGCTTCGTCGCGACCCCCGCGGCCGAACGCCCCGAGGTCGGCTACACGACCCTGCACGCGATCGTGCCGCTCGTGTTCGCGGCGTGCGCGGGCGTGGCCTGGGCCATCGGGCCGTCGCGGGTGCCGGCCCGGCTCATGGTGCTGTTCCCCGTGTTCTGGATCCCGGTGCCGTTCCTCCGCGTCGTGGAGGGCCTCGGCTGGCTGTGGCCGCTGCTCTACGGCGTGCATCTCTGGTGGGGGGTGCTCACGGGCGTCCTCGTGCTGCTCTACCCGCGCGGCGACCTCGACGGGCGCCTCGCGCGCTGGGTCGCCGGCATCGCGTTCGGCGCCTCGCTCGTGTTCCTGCTCGGCACGGTGCTGCTCGCGCAGCCGCCGGAGGAGATCTGCTCGTGCGCACCGAACCCGTACGCGGTGGGCGAAGCGCCGGTCCTGTACGCCGCGATCGACATCGGGTACCGGCTCGTCGGGGTGCTCCTCGCCCTCGTCATCGCGGCGCGCCTGCTCGTTCGCTGGGTGCGCGGCAGCGTGCCCGCCCGCACCGTCGCCTTCCTCATGCCCCTCGCGCTGTTCGCGTGGGCGACGACGCTCGCCGCGCAGGCCGTCACGTACGCGGCGTCGGGCACCGCCGACCAGGTGCTCGCGACGGTCTCGCTCGTCGCCATCGCGTCGATCCCCGTGAGCTTCGTCGCGGGGATCGCGCACACCCGCAACATGCGTGCCCGCGTCGCCGACCTCATGCGCATCACGCGCGAGGGCGCCGACCGCGGACTCTGGGCCGAGTCGCTCGCCCGCACCCTGCGCGACGCCTCCGTGCGGGTGTACTGGTGGGACGAGGAGCGCGGGCGGTACGCGGATGCCTCGGGCGAGCCCATCGTGCACGATCCCGCCGACCGTCACGGAGACCACGGCCTGCTGCCCGTCGCCTCGCCGACCGGCATGCCGATCGCACTCATCCGCCACGACCGGGTGCTCACCGACAACATGCGCCTGCTCGACGGCGTGTCGAGCGCGCTCCGCCTCTCGGTCGACAACGGGCGGCTCCGGTCGGAGATCGAGCGCACGCTCGATCAGGTGCGGCAGTCGCGAGCCCGCATCGTCGAGGCGGGCGACGAGGCGCGCCGCCGCATCGAGCGCGACCTGCACGACGGCGCCCAGCAGCGCCTCGTCTCGCTCGGCATGCGACTCAGGCTCGCCGCGAACCAGGCCCGTGACCGCGGCATGGAGCCGCTCGGCGTCGAACTCGACGGCAACATCGCGATGCTGAACGATGCGCTCAAGGAGCTGCGCGAACTCGCGCACGGCATCCACCCGTCGCTGCTCTCGTCGGGCGGTCTCGCGCTCGCCGTGCCCGAGCTCGCCGGGCGCTGCCCCGTGCCGGTCGAGATCGACGTCCAGGCCGAGGGGCGGCTGCCCGAGGTCGTCGAGTCGACCGCGTACTTCGCCGTGGCGGAGTCGCTCGCGAACATCGCCAAGCACGCGCAGGCGACGCGCGCGTGGGTGCGCGCCCACCTCGTCGACGGGGTGCTCGAGATCGTCGTGCGCGACAACGGCGTCGGCGGGGCCGCGCCCGACGGCGGCGGCATGCTCGGCATCGCCGACCGAGTCGACGCCGTCGGCGGCGACCTCGCGATCGACAGCCCGCGCGGCGCCGGCACGACGATCACGATCCGCATCCCGGTGCCGTCACCCGCCGCCGGTTGAGCGGCGCCGACGCACAGGGGCGACGCGCATCGGAGCGGCGATGACGGCGTGGGTCGTCAGGGGCGCCAGCGCGCGGCGGCGAGGTCGACGCGGTAGCCGTCGTCGTCGCGGGTCGCGATGAGCGGCGTGCCCTCGCGGTCGTAGTGCTCGCGGGCGCGCTCGGCGTGGCCCGACGGCGGGCGGCCGCCGGCGCGGATCACGCGCCACCACGCGACATCCGCCCCGTACCTGGCCATCACCTGCCCGACCGCGCGGGCGCCGCGCGAACCGAGCAGCGCGGCGACGTCGCCGTAGGTGGCGACGCACCCCGGCGGGATGTCGGCGACGACGGCGAGCACCGCCTCCACGAAGCCCGCGGCCGGCCCCTCGACGTGCCCCGGGAACTCGTTCAGAGTTCGAGCGCCCCGATGATGTCGCCGTACTGGGTCTCGCCGACGTCGACGAAGCCGACCCGGTGGAAGAACTTCTCGGGGCCGAGCTCGCCCGGCTCCCACAGCACCGTGATGCGGTCGAAGCCGCGGCGCTTCGCCTCTTCGGCGAGCGCGGTCGCGAGGAACCGGCCGACGCCCTTGCCCTGCACCTCGGCGTCGACGTTGATGCGCCAGATGCACGCACGGAACTCCTCGTGCGGGTTCTCGGGGTCGAAGTTGCCGTGGATGAAGCCCACGACCTTCTCGTCGGCGTCGAGGGCGACGCGCTGCCACGCGGTCTGCGGATTCACGACCGAGGCCTCTGCGGAGTAGGTGACGGGTGCGATGAACTGTTCCTGGCCGGGCTTCAGCGACAACGTGTTCGCCGCCACGATGTTCGAGGCGGACAGTTCTTCCAGTCTCAGCTCAGCCATGCGCCAAGGCTAACCCGTCGATCGCGCACCGGGGTAGCAGGGATGACCCCGAGCCGACCCCGAGCGGACCCCGAGCGGTCGCATCACGCATGCACGAGGCATCCGGGTTTGTCTCGATGTCGAGATATCTGCGTGACGCGGTAAGCTGGCAGACGGCGTATCCGCCCTACGAGACTTCCTCGATTCCCCGAGAGATCCAAGGAGAGATCCACGTTGTCCAAGATCAAGGTTGAAGGCACGGTCGTCGAGCTCGACGGCGACGAGATGACCCGCATCATCTGGCAGGCCATCAAGGACCAGCTCATCCACCCGTACCTCGACGTGAACCTCGAGTACTACGACCTCTCGATCCAGAAGCGCGACGAGACCGACGACCAGATCACGGTCGACGCGGCCAACGCGATCAAGAAGCACGGCGTCGGCGTCAAGTGCGCGACCATCACCCCCGACGAGGCCCGCGTCGAGGAGTTCGGCCTCAAGAAGATGTGGCGTTCGCCGAACGGCACGATCCGCAACATCCTCGGCGGCGTGATCTTCCGCGAGCCGATCATCATCTCGAACATCCCGCGCCTCGTGCCCGGCTGGAACAAGCCGATCGTCGTCGGCCGTCACGCGTTCGGCGACCAGTACCGCGCCACCGACTTCCGCTTCGAGGGCGAGGGCACCCTCACGATGACCTTCACCCCGAAGGACGGCTCGGAGTCCCAGCAGTTCGAGGTCTTCCAGTCGCCGGGGTCGGGCGTCGCGATGGGCATGTACAACCTCGACGAGTCGATCAAGGACTTCGCGCGCGCGTCGCTCAACTACGGCCTCGCCCGCAACTACCCGGTGTACCTCTCGACGAAGAACACGATCCTGAAGGCGTACGACGGCCGCTTCAAGGACCTCTTCCAGGAGGTGTTCGACACCGAGTTCAAGGAGCAGTTCGACGCCGCCGGCCTCACCTACGAGCACCGCCTCATCGACGACATGGTCGCCTCCTCGCTGAAGTGGGAGGGCGGCTACGTCTGGGCGTGCAAGAACTACGACGGCGACGTGCAGTCCGACACGGTCGCGCAGGGCTTCGGCTCGCTCGGCCTCATGACGAGCGTGCTGGCGACGCCCGACGGCAAGGTCGTCGAGGCCGAGGCGGCGCACGGCACCGTCACCCGTCACTACCGCCAGCACCAGCAGGGCAAGCCCACCTCGACCAACCCGATCGCCTCGATCTACGCCTGGACGCGCGGCCTCGCGCACCGCGGCAAGCTCGACGGCAACCAGGAGCTCATCGAGTTCGCCGCGACCCTCGAGGACGTCGTCATCAAGACCGTCGAGTCCGGTGCGATGACGAAGGACCTGGCGCTCCTCGTCGGCCCCGAGCAGGGCTACCAGACGACCGAGGAGTTCCTCGACACGATCGACGCGAACCTCAAGGCGCGCCTGGGCGCGTAGGTCCCGTCGGCCGCCCGCGCGGCGCTCGACGAAGGGACGAAGGGGTGGATGCTCTCGGGCATCCGCCCCTTCGTCGCGTTCGCGGCCCGCACGGGGGAGGATGGGACGCATGGCTCGCCTCGTGAAGCTCGCCCGCCGGTACTGGGTCGTCACGCTCACGCTCGCGATCGGACTCGTGGGCATCGTGCTCGCGCTGTCCGGAGCGGGCGTCGCCGTGCAATGGCTGTTCAGCGCGTACGCGCTCGCCGTCGCCGCGTGGCAGGCGGTGCTGATGGTCCGCGACATCCTGCGCGGGCACTGGGGACTCGACATCCTCGCCGTGACCGCCATCGTCGCGACGGTGCTCGTCGGCGAGTACGTGGCGGCACTGCTCGTCGTGCTCATGCTCACCGGGGGAGCGGCGCTCGAGGACTACGCCAACCGCCGCGCGAAGCGCGAGCTCGACGCCCTGCTGACCCGGTCGCCGCAGCTCGCGCACCGGCTCGAGGGCGACGAACTCGTCGAGGTGCCGGTCGACCGGGTCGTCGCGGGCGACGTGCTGCTCGTGCGCCCGAGCGAGATCGTGCCGGTCGACGGCGAGCTGCGCTCGCACGAGGCGGCGTTCGACGAGTCGTCGATCACGGGCGAGAGCGTGCCGGTCGAGAAGCGCGCGGGCGACGCAGTGCTGAGCGGATCGGTGAACGGCCAGTCGGCGGTCGAGATCAGGGCGACGGCGACGGCCGCCGACAGCCAGTACCAGCAGATCGTCGCGCTCGTCGCCGGCGCAGCCGAGTCGAGGGCCCCCGTCGTGCGCCTCGCCGATCGGTACGCGGTGCCGTTCACGCTGTTCTCGCTCGCGCTCGCGGGCGTCGCCTGGTGGCTGTCGGGCGATCCGGTGCGGTTCGCCGAGGTGCTCGTGCTCGCGACCCCGTGCCCGCTGCTCATCGCGGCGCCGGTCGCATTCATCGGCGGCATGAGCCGCGCCGCAAGCAACGGCGTCATCGTGAAGGCGGGCGGCGTGCTCGAGTCGCTCGCTGCAGCGAAGACGGCCGTGTTCGACAAGACGGGCACGCTCACGCACGGCGAGCCGACGCTCGTCGCCGTCCGCCCGGCGGGCGGACTCGGCGACGACGAGCTGCTGGCGCTCGTCGCGTCGGCCGAGCAGTACTCGTCGCACGTGCTCGCCGCGTCGATGATCGACGCGGCTCGGGAACGCGGACTCGCGCTCGCCGAGGCCGATGCCGCGCGCGAGGAGGCGACGAACGGCGTCGTCGCGACGATCGGCGGACGCGAGGTCGTCGTCGGCAAGTTCGCGTTCGTCCGCGCGCACGCGCCGGAGGCCGAGCGCACGCCGATCGCCCCCGGCGAGCTCGCCGTCTACGTCGCGGTCGACGGCCGGTACGGCGGGGCGCTGCTCGCGAGCGACCGGCTGCGCGAGAATGCGCGATCGACCCTCGAGCGCCTCGACGAGCTCGGCGTGCACGACACGATGATGCTCACGGGCGACGCGAAGGCGACGGCCGACCACATCGCCGCCGAGCTCGGCATCTCGCGCGTGCACGCCGAGTGCCTGCCGGCCGACAAGGTGCGCGAGGTCGCCGCGATCGCCGCCCGGCCGGTCATCATGGTGGGCGACGGCGTCAACGACGCGCCGGTGCTCGCCGCCGCCGACGTCGGCATCGCGATGGGCGCGAAGGGGGCGACGGCGGCGAGCGAGTCGGCGTCGGCGGTGATCCTCGTCGACGACATCTCGCGCACGGCGAAGGCCGTCGAGATCGGCCGCGACACCGTGCGGATCGCACTGCAGAGCATCTGGATCGGCATCGTCGTGAGCGTCGCGCTCATGCTCGTCGCGGCCTTCGGCGTGATTCCGGCGACCGTGGGCGCGCTGCTGCAGGAGGTGGTCGACCTCGTCACGATCCTCGCGGCGCTGCGCGCCATCGGCGGCCGTCTGGATGCCGCGAGCGAGGCCCGCGCCGAGGCATCCGCCCCCGCTCGTCAGGCGGCCTGAGCGACGCCCGGCCGGTGACCGTCACAACTCGGTAACGGGCCGAGAAAATCCGGGCGAACACTTGCGCGAGGTTTGTTCGTAATGTTTACTAACAAACGTGACTGCAACGGAAACGCAGCGAGGCCCGGTCACCGCGGAGCCGACGCACACCACCTCGGTGGCGGCTTCCGACCTGCTCACCGTTCCGTTCGCGGGTGCGCCGATCTTCACCCGCTCGCGCGCCCTGCGGCCCACGAGCAAGGTGCTGCCCGAGCACGCCCGGAGCCACAACCGCGCGCTCGTGCTGCAGACCCTCTACACGGCGGGCGGCCAGAGCCGCGCCGACGTCGCACGTGAGACCGGGCTGACCCGGGTCACCGTCTCCGACCTCGTCGCCGAGCTCATCGCCGAGGGCCTCGTCGTCGAGCTCGGCCCGCGCGAGGGCGTCCGGCCCGGCAAGCCGGCGACGATCATCGACGTCGACCGCGCCGCGTTCCAGATCCTCGGCCTCGACCTCTCGGGGCACGAGGTGTTCCACGGCGTCGTGACCGCCCTCGACGGCACCATCCTCGAGCGGGTGTCGCTCGAGCGCGCCGGCGCCACCGGCGAGCAGGCCGTCGAACTCGTCGAGTCGATCGTCGAGCGCCTGCTCGGCCTCGCGACCGCGCCGGTGCTCGGCATCGGCGTCGGATCGCCCGGTGTCGTCGACCCGCTCGGCGTCGTGCGGTCGGCGCCGAACCTCGGGTGGTTCGACCTGCCGCTGCAGGCCCGGCTGGCGGCCCGCACCGAACTGCCCGTGCACGTCGCGAACGACGCGAACGTCGCCGTGCTCGCCGAGCACGGCGCGACCCCGCTCGACGACCTCCTGCTCATCAAGATCGGCCACGGTGTCGGCGCCGGCCTCATCGTCGGCGGCCGCCCGGTCATCGGCGGCGGCTTCGCGGCCGGCGAGATCGGCCATGTCGTGGTCGGCACCGACGGCGGCCCCCGCTGCGCGTGCGGCAAGGACGGATGCCTCGAAGCCTGGCTCGCCGTTCCGCGACTGACCGAGCAGCTCGACTCGCTCGCGGGCGAGCCCGCCGCCGTGCAGGCCGCGCGCGACGAGATCCTGCGCGAGGCCGGGCGTCGGCTCGGCATCGTGCTCGCGCCCGTGGTGGGCGCACTGAATCTGACGGAGGTCGTGCTCAGCGGCCCCGCCGAACTGCTCGACGGCCCGTTCCACGACGCGACCGTCGACACCCTCCGGCAGCGGACGATGGCGGTGCTCAACCGTGATCTGAGGCTCCGGATGTCCGAGCAGGCGGAGGACGTCGTCCTCCGCGGCGCGGCCGTCATGGTCCTCTCCGGACAACTCGGGGTCTCGTGAGGGACTCCACGCACCAAGGGTGACAGCGAACCCCCGCTGCCAGCCCAACCCCCATGAAAGGAAACGACAAATGAGGAAACTCGGCATTGTGGCCCTCGGTGCCGCGGCTGCCCTGACCCTCGCCGGTTGCAGCACCGGTGGCGGCGACAACGGTTCCGCCGACGGCGGCGAGATCACCGTCTGGGTCGTCGGCACCGACACCCCGAAGGAGGCCCGCGCCTACCTCAAGGACACCTTCGAGTCCGAGAACAAGGGCTGGACCCTCAACGTCGAGGAGAAGACCTGGGCCGACGTGAGCGACACCTACGCCGCCGCGCTCCAGTCCAACGACTCGCCCGACGTGGTCGAGGTCGGGAACACCCAGACGGCGAGCTTCGCCGACCAGGGCCTCTTCCTCCCGCTCGACGACTTCGACAGCTCGGCGTACCTGCCGGGCCTCGTCGACTCGGCGACCTACGACGGCGAGCTCTACGCCGCACCGTACTACGCCGGCGGCCGCATCGTGTTCTACAGCCCCGAGGTCCTCGGCGACACCGCCCTCCCCACGACGCTCGACGAGTACGTCGCGACGGGCGAGGCTCGCAAGACCGACACCGTCTCGGGCATCTGGGCTCCGGGCCGCGACTGGTACAACGCGCTGCCCTACGTCTGGGAGCACGGCGGCTTCATCGCCGAGCAGGAGGGCGACGAGTGGAAGGCCGGCTTCTCGAGCGAGGGCGGCATCGAGGGCCTGACGCAGCTGCAGCAGGTCTACCTCAAGGCGTCGAACGCGCCGAAGGACGGCGACGAGACGGACCCCCAGGTGCCGTTCTGCGCCGGTGAGGTCCTCTTCCTCTCGGCACCCGCGTGGGTGCAGTGGTCGATCACGGCTCCGGCCGACGCCGAGGCGCCCGGCTGCCCCGACACCTACGGCAAGGACCTCCAGGCCTTCCCGCTCCCGGGCGGCACGGCCGGTGAGACCGCGCCGATCTTCGCCGGTGGCTCGAACATCGCCGTCGCGACGAAGAGCGCGAACCCCGAGCAGGCTCGCGCCGCGCTCGACATCATGGCGGGCGAGGGCTACCAGAAGCTCCTCGCCGAGGGCGGACTCACCCCGGGTCTGACGGCGGCTGCGTCGTCGCTGCCCGACACCCCGATCGCGAAGGCCCAGGCCACCGCGCTCGAGAACTCGAAGGTCACCCCGACCACTCCGAAGTGGGCCGAGGTCGAGGCCTCGCAGATCATCCAGGAGGCGCTCGTGAAGATCGCCCAGGGTGGCGACGTGCCGACCATCGCGGCCGACCTCGACAAGCAGATCGAGGAGATCCTCAACAGCTAGCCTGTTGAGCCCCGCGGGGGCGGAGTCCCACACAGCTCCGCCCCCGCTCCTCTGCCCGGCCACGGCCGGAAGCGGATCGAGCGGCGCCGGTGCCGCGAGTCGTACCATCAGTCATACCCGCGTCCCCCTCGCGGTCACCCAGAGGAGCAGCCATGAGCGCAACCCTCACCGAGCCTGACGCAGCGCCGCGCACGCCGACCACCAGACCACCCCGTCCCCCGAAGGGCTCCTCCGCAGGCGCCCGCAAGAAGAAGCCGCTGCCGTGGGCGCCCTGGGCGCTGCTCGGCCCCAGCATCGCCCTCCTCATCGTGATGGTCGTCTACCCGACGATCGTGATGTTCATCACCTCGTTCACGAACCTCGAGATCAAGAACAAGATGCTCGGCACGGCGCCCGACTTCGTCGGGTTCGACAACTACCTCGAGATCTTCACCGACTCGCAGTTCCCCCAGGTGCTCGCCCGCAGCCTCGGCCTCATGGTCGTGCTCACCGTGCTCATCGTCGTGTTCGGCATGCTCATCGGGCTGACCCTGACGAAGCTCTCGAAGGCCTGGCGCCTCGCCGTCTCGATCGCGCTGCTGTTCGCCTGGGCGATGCCGCCGCTGGCCGCGACCGTCGTCTGGGGCTGGATGTTCGACACCGACTACGGCGTCGTCAACTGGGCCCTCAACACGATCACCGGCACGCAGGACTGGCGCGGCCACGGCTGGCTCGAGAACCCGTGGTCGTTCATGATGGTGCTCGTCATCATCGTCACGTGGCAGAGCATCCCCTTCGCCGCGATCACCTTCTACGCGGGCCTCGGCCAGGTCCCCGACGAGGTCATCGAGGCGTCGTCGCTCGACGGCGCGAGCGCCTGGCAGCGGTTCCGGCTCATCATCCTGCCGTACATGCGCAACGTCATCACCGCCGTGCTCGTGCTCGAGACCATCTGGAACCTGCGCATCTTCACGCAGGTGTACTCCCTGCAGCAGCAGGGCGGCCTCGCGAGCGAGACGAACGTGCTGCCGACCTACCTGTTCCGCCAGGGCATCGGCGAGTTCGGCACGACCGCCGCGATCGGCGTGTTCATGATGATCCTGCTGATGAGCATCTCCTACTTCAACGTCCGCAACTCCCTGAAAGACGAGGAAGAGCTGTGAGCATCAGTCCCGGAATGCAGCTCGCCGAAGAGCCCGGGTCGGTCGCGGCCGACACGCGCGCCGCCACCACGATCCGCGACGGCGGCCGCCTCGGCCGGCGCGCCGGCCGCCGCAAGGGCCTGTTCGGCCGCATCGGCCTCAACGCCTGGGCACTCGTCATCATCGTGTGCTCGATCTTCCCGGTCTACTGGATGGTGAACATGTCGTTCACCCCCTCGAACCAGATCATCAGCCGCAACCCGAGCCTGCTGCCGCTCGACTTCACGTTCAAGAACTACGTCACGGCATGGACCCGCGAGGCGGCGCCCGGCCAGACCGACTTCCCGCACGCGCTCGGCTCCAGCATCATCGTCGCCGTCGCGGTCGTCGTGGTGGGCGCGGTCTTCGCCTTCCTCGCGTCGATCGCGCTCTCGCGCTTCGCGTTCCGCGGCCGGGTGTTCTTCATCGTCGCGGTCCTCGTCGTGCAGATGGTGCCGGGCGAGGCGATGATGTTCACGATCTACAACATGATCGACGACTGGCGCCTCATGAACACCCTGCTGGGCCTGTTCATCGTGCACCTCGCCGCGGTCGTGCCGTTCACGATCTGGACGCTGCGCGGCTTCGTCAAGGGCGTGCCCGAGGAGCTCGAGGAGGCGGCCATGATCGACGGCTGCACCAAGGCCCAGGCATTCTGGAAGGTCACCTTCCCGCTCATGGCGCCCGCGCTCGTCTCGACCGGCATCTTCGCCTTCATCCAGAGCTGGAACGAGTTCCTGATGGCCCTGCTCCTGCTCAAGGGCTACAACCTCACCCTCCCGCCGTGGCTGAACTCGTTCCAGTCGGCGACCGAGGCGACCAACTGGGGCGCCGTCATGGCCGGTTCGACCCTCATCACCCTGCCCGTCGTGATCTTCTTCCTGTTCGTGCAGCGGCGGATGGTCGGCGGCCTCGTGGCCGGAGCCGTCAAGGGATGAGCGCCGCCACTCAGACCGGTGATGCCGCGGCGCTGCACCGGGACATCCTGACGACCCTGCTTCCCGCATTCGTGGGGCCGGTGGCCCCCGAGTGGGTGCTCGCCCGGCTGCGCGCCGGCCTCGGCGGCATCTGCCTCTTCGGCGAGAACGTCGTCGACCCCGAGCAGTTGCGCGCGCTCAACGCGAGCCTGCGCGAGGCGAACCCCGAGGCCGTCATCGCGATCGACGAGGAGGGCGGCGATGTCACTCGGCTCTTCTACGACCGCGGGGCGCCGTTCCCCGGCAACGCCGTGCTCGGCCGCATCGACGAACCCGAGCTCACCCGTCGGGTCGCGGCCGAGGTGGGTCGTGCGCTCGCCGCGACCGGCTGCACGGTGACCTTCGGGCCCGACGTCGACGTGAACGCCAACCCCGACAACCCGGTGATCGGCGTGCGGAGCTTCGGCGCCGACCCGGCGCTCGTCTCGCGGCACAGCGCCGCATGGGTCGAGGGCCTGCAGCAGACCGGCATCGCCGCGAGCGCCAAGCACTTCCCCGGGCACGGCGACACCGCGACCGACTCGCACCTCGCGCTTCCGGTCGTCGACGTGCCGCTCGCGACGCTGCGCGATCGCGAGCTCGCGCCGTTCGAGGCGGCGATCGCGGCGGGCACCCGCACGATCATGACCTCGCACATCCTCATCCCGCAGCTCGATGCGGAGAACCCGGCCACCCTCTCCCCGCGTATTCTGCACGGCCTGCTCCGCGGGGAGCTGGGGTTCGAGGGCGTCATCGTGAGTGACGCCCTCGACATGAAGGGGGCGAGCGGCGTGCACGGCATACCCGAAGCCGCTGTGCGCGCCCTCGCCGCCGGTTGCGACCTGCTGTGCATCGGCGCCGACAACACCGACGCCCAGATCAGCGAGATCGTCGACGCCGTCGCACAGGCGATCGCGTCCGGCCGGCTCCCGGTCGATCGGGTTCGCGACGCCGCGGCACGGGTGCGTGCCCTCGGGGCCACGGCCCCGGCGGTGCCCGAGGGCCCCGCCGCGCCCGATGTGATCGAGCCCGCCCACGACGACGAGGAGATCGCCCGCGTGGTCGGGGCGTTCGAGGTGTCGGATGACGCGAGCGAACGCCTCTCGCGAACGTCGGGCATCGGCACGGTGATCCGCGTCGACACGGTGGCGAACATCGCCATCGGCGTCGCGCCGTGGGGGCCGTTCGCGGCCGAGGCGGTCGCCGAGCGCCCGTCGTGGCTGAGCCGTGCCGAGATCGTCCCCCTCGCCGAGGGGTCCGGACTCGCCGACCCCGCCGCCCTCTCCGGCTCGGTGCTCGTCGTCGGCAAGGACCTGCACCGGCATGCGTTCGCCCGCGCCGCGATCGACGCGCTCCGCGCCGTGCGCGACGACGTCGTGACGATCGACATGGGCTGGCCGTCGCACGATCGCGCCTATGCGGACGTCGCGACCTTCGGGGCCTCCCGTCTGGTCGGCGATGCGGTGCTCGCCTTCGTCGACGGCGCACTCGCGCCGTTGGCGGCCCGGTGAGCCTCGGTGGCGTCGTGCGGCTCGGCATCGACATCGGCGGTACGAAGACCGCCGCAGTGGCGATCGGCGACGGCGGCGAACTGAGCGACCAGGTGCGCATGCCGACCGGGTTCGGCGCCGACGCGGTGGTCGAGACCGCCCTGCGCACCGTCGAACGCATGGCGGAGGTCTCGGGGCTCGGCACGGGCGCCTTCACCTCGATCGGCATCGGCATCCCCGGAGCCGTCGACAACGAGACGGGTCGGGTCGCGCACGCCGTGAACCTCGGGCTCGAGGGCCTCGACCTCGGCGCGCGGCTCGCCGACCGGCTGGGCATCGACGTGCGCATCGAGAACGACGTCAAGGCCGCGGCGCTCGGCGCCCACCACCTGCTCGGCCGCACGGACGACCGGGCGGACGCAGGCGTCGTCGGCGAACGGTCGATGGCCTACCTGAACCTCGGCACCGGTCTCGCCGCGGGCATCGTGCAGGGCCGGCGCCTGCTGCGCGGCGGGCACGGCGTCGCCGGCGAGATCGGGCACATCCCGGTCGATCCGGCCGGTGATCGGTGCGGGTGCGGGCAGCGCGGCTGCCTCGAGACGTTCGCGTCGGGGTCGGCGATCGCGAGAACCTGGCCGACGCTCGCCGAGCTGCCCGCCCGAGAACTCTTCGACGCGGCCGAGGCCGGTGACGCCGAGGCGGTGCGGGTGCGCGAGCGGTTCCTCTGGGGCGTCGCCGCCGCGGTGCGGCTCCTCGTGCTGACCGCCGACGTCGACGACGTCGTCATCGGCGGGGGGCTCGCCGCGCTCGGCGACCCGCTCGTCGTCGGCACGCGCCGTATCCTGAACGAGTGGGCCGCCGACTCGGCGTTCCTCGCCTCACTGGATCTCGCTGAGCGGGTCCAGGTCATCCCCCTCGGTTTCCCGGCAGCGGCAGTGGGCGCTGCCCTGGTTGGAGTAGCGCAATGGCAGAAGTCGTAATCGTCGACAGCGACGAGGCCGCCGGCGAGCTCGTCGCCGACGCGATCGTCTCGCTCATCAGGCGGAAGCCCGATGCGGTGCTCGGGCTCGCCACCGGTTCGACCCCGCTCGCGAGCTATCGCGCCCTCGCCGCGCGAATCTCGGCCGAGTCGATCGACGTGCGGGGCGTGCGCGGGTTCGCGCTCGACGAGTACGTGGGGCTCCCGGCGGGCCACCCCGAGAGCTATCGGGCCGTCATCACCCGCGAAGTCGTCGAACCGCTCGGCCTCACGCCCGAGCTCGTGCGAGTGCCGAACGGCGACCCGGCGACGATCGAGCACGCGGGCGCGGACTACGAGGCCGCGATCACCGCGGCCGGCGGGGTCGACCTGCAGATCCTCGGCATCGGCCGCACGGGCCACATCGGCTTCAACGAGCCGGGTTCGTCGCTCGCGTCGCTCACCCGCGTGAAGACGCTCACCGAGCCGACCCGCATCGACAACGCACGGTTCTTCGACTCGCCCGACGACGTGCCGATGCACTGCATCACGCAGGGGATCGGCACGATCCTGCGGGCGCGGCATCTCGTGCTCCTCGCCTTCGGCGAGGCCAAGGCCGAGGCGGTCGCCGCCGCGGTCGAGGGCGGGGTCTCCGCGAGCCAGCCCGGATCGGCGATCCAGCTGCACCCGCACGCGACGGTGATCGTCGACGCCGCGGCCGCATCGCGGCTCGCCAACCTCGACTACTACCGGCACGCCTGGGCGAACAAGCCGGCCTGGCAGGGCATCTGACCGCCGCTCCGCGGGTCAGTGGGGGAGGGCCTCGGGGAGGGCTGCGAGGTACGCATCCTCGTCGAAGCCGTCGACGAGCTGCCGTTGCACGACGAAGCCCGGCCCGAGGGCGATGAGCACCGGCGTGAGGCGAGCCGCCCATGCCTCGGGGTCGCCGTCGATGCGGTCGGCATTGGCCTCGCCCCACTCGACGAGCTGGGTGCGCAGCGTCTCGCGCAGGCGCACGAGCACGCCCTGCACGAGTTCGCGGATCTCGTCGTCGATCGCGGCCTCGGCCCAGAGCTGCAGCAGGATGCGGCTGAACCCCTCGTGGCGCATGCCGTCGACGATCGTGGCCATGACCTCGCCGGGCGAGAGCGGGCGCCCGTCGTCGGCGCGGCGGGCGAGCAGCTCGGATCGACGGGCCTCGAGCGTTCGCGCGGCGACGGCCGCGACGAGGTCGCGCTTGCCGGTGAAGTGCCCGTAGATCGCGCCCGCCGACAAGCCCGACTCCGAGATGATGTCGGCCATCGAGGTGCGCTGGAAGCCCTTCTCCGAGAAGGCGCGCAGCGCGGCGTCGAGAATCTCGTCGCGGCGGGCGGCGCGATGCTCGGCGGTGACCTTCGGCATGGTCGCCTCCTCGTCGCAAACAGAATGAACGTTCTTGACAAGCATAGGCTGCGGGCGCATCCTTATAAAGAACGAACATTCGTTTTATAGATGCCGATGAGGCAGGGCGGCCGGGCCGAACGCCGCTGCCCGCCGCCACGGCCGCTCGCCCTGAGGAGGCGCCAACCATGCCCCACGCCGATGCCGTGAACCGGCATACCCCCATCGCACGCGTCGTCGGACTCGGCCTCGCCCTCGCCGCCGTCGTCGCGGTCATCGTGCTCGGCTTCTCGTGGCCGTCGGTCACGGCGGAGGCGAAGGACCTGCCGATCGCGATCACCGGCCCGGCCGAGGCCGTCGATGCGGCCGAGGCGGCCGTCGACGAGCAGCAGCCGGGCGCGATCGCGTTCGTCGAGGTCGACGACCGTGATGCCGCCGTCAGCGCGATCGAGACCCGCGAGGTCTACGGCGCCGTGGTGCTCGGCCAGGCGCCAGAGGTGCTCACCACGTCGGCCGGGAGCCTCGTCGTCGCCCAACTGCTCGGCACGGTCGCGACGAACCTCGAAGAGGGCGTCAACGCGCAGGCGGCGGCGGCCGCAGAGGCGGCCGGTGCTCCGACCGCGCCGCCGCACATCGACGTCGCGGTCACCGATGTCGTACCGCTCGCCGACACCGACCCGCGCGGCACGGGGCTCGCGGCCGCGCTCTTCCCGCTCGTGCTCGGCGGCATGCTCGGCGGCATCGCCATCTCGCTCTCGGTGATCGGCGCGATGCGCCGGGTGCTCGCCGTCGTGGTCTACGCCGCCGCGGGCGGGCTCGTGCTCGCCGGCATCCTGCAGGGCTGGTTCGGTGCGCTGCAGGGCGACTACTGGCTCAACGCCGCCGCGATCGGACTCGCCCTCGCAGCGATCGCGGCGCCGATCACGGGCTTCGTCGCCCTCTTCGGCCGGGCCGGCATCGCCGTGGGTCCCGTCGTCATGCTGCTGTTCGCCAACCCGATCTCGGCGGCGGCGATCCCGAAGGAGTTCATCGCCGAGCCATGGGGCGAGATCGGCCAATGGTTCCCGCCGGGCGCCGCCGCGACGCTCGTGCGCGACCTCTCGTACTTCCCGGCGGCCGACACGACCTTCCCGTGGCTCGTGCTCGCCGCGTGGGCCGTCGGCGGGCTGCTGCTCAGCGTGGTGGGGCACTTCCGCACGGCGGGCGGCGCGGAGCCCGATGCCGAGGCGGCCGTGGAGGCCTGAAGGCTCGGCAGCGACCACGCACCCCGCCCGCCCGGCAGGCGGAGCGGGGTCGCGTCGTCAGCCCGCCAGTTCCTTGCGCCCGTTGATGATGCCGCTCACTGCGGCGATCACGGCGAAGACGACGGCGACGACGGGCTGGCCCATGATCCACCACGCGATCGCGGCCGACGAGAACACGGCGATCTCGACGAGCGCCTTCACGAACGGGTCGACCCGGAAGACGGCCTTGGGTGAGCGGAACAGGCCCCAGAGCAGGATCGCCAGCGCGGGGGCGCCGATGCCGACGAGGATGCCCGGCCACGGCAGCGCGAACGCGGTGAAGCCGAAGATGCCGAGCGAGACGATCGCGAACAGCTCGAGGAAGAACCGCAGGATGTCGTTCGGCCCGATCTTCGGCTGGGCGGACTGCGCGGGCTGGGGTGCGTTGCTCACAACCCTCGAGTCTACCCGCGCGACTCAGCGGAAGATGATGGTGCGGGCGCCGTCGAGCAGCACGCGGCGCTCGGCGAACCACTTGACCGCCTGGCTGAGGGTGCGGCTCTCTTCGTCTTGACCGATCGCGACGAGCTCGGCGACGGATCGCGAGTGGTCGACGCGCACGACGTTCTGCTCGATGATCGGGCCCTCGTCGAGGTCGCTCGTCACGAAGTGCGCCGTCGCCCCGATGAGCTTCACGCCGCGCGCGTGGGCCTGCCGATAGGGGTTCGCGCCCTTGAATCCCGGCAGGAACGAATGGTGGATGTTGATGCAGCGGCCCGCGAGGGCCTCGCACAGCTCGGGGGAGAGGATCTGCATGTACCGGGCGAGCACGACGAGCTCGATGTCGTGCTCGTCGATCGCGGCGAGCACGCGCCGCTCGAACTCGGCCTTCTCGGCGGGGCTCGTGACCGCGGCCGACTCGAACGGGACCCCGTAGAAGTCGACGAGGTCGCGCAGCGTGCCGTGGTTCGAGAGCACGAGCGGGATCTCGACCGGCAGCTGCCCCGCACGCTGGCGGAACAGCAGGTCGTTGACGCAGTGCCCGGCCGTCGAGGCGAGCACGAGCGTGCGCAGCGGCCGGCCGACCTCGTCGAGGTGCCACTGCATGCTCCACCGCTCGGTCACCGGCGCGAGCGCGGCCTCGAAGTCGGCACGGGTGGCCGGCGACTCGACCTGCAACCGCATGAAGAAGCGGCCGGTGTCGAGGCTCGCGAACTGCTGGCTCTCGGTGATGTTGCCGCCGGAGGCGACGATGGCACCTGAGATCGCGTGCACGATGCCCGGTCCGTCGACGCAGCTCAGGGTCACGACCCAGTGGTACAGGCGTTCT
Source organism: Agromyces sp. NPDC055658 (assembly GCF_053618155.1). NCBI lineage: Bacteria > Bacillati > Actinomycetota > Actinomycetes > Micrococcales > Microbacteriaceae > Agromyces > Agromyces sp. NPDC055658. Next base: position 74,743 of record NZ_JBSHHD010000017.1, read on the forward strand.
GGCGCGGCATCCGTCGTCATCCGCCCAGATTACCGGGCGCGCGGCCTCAGCCGGCGCTCGGGGAGGCCGTGACCGGCTCGTCCTGGGAGGACGTGGCCTGGCCGACGGGACCCACTCGGTCGCCGACGCGGTAGCGCACGGTCATCGACCGGAGCGACTCGGCGTCGTCGACGAGCCGGAAGCGCGCCGAACCGCGTCGGTCGAGCGTGAACGTGTGCCACGTCGAGCCGTCGACGACGAGATCGGCGTCGGCGCCCGCGATCCCGTCGCTCACGTCGATGCGCCAGAGGATGCCCTTCCAGACGAAGAGCTTGAGCCTCGGCGGCGTCGCGAGGTGCACCGCGAACTCGGTCGGTTCGGATTGGTTGCCCGCCACGTCGACCTGCACGGCGCGGTAGACGGAATCGCCTGCAGGCACGCCGTCGAGGGTCAGCGACCAGGCGCCATCGGCGTCGGCGGTGGTCTGCCAGCCGCCCGCGGTCGAAGACGTCGCCGCGATTCGTGCGGCTCCGGCGCCGGCGCTCACCGTGACCGTCGCTCCGGGCTCGGCGGTGCCCGAGACGACGGGCTCGACGAGCCCGCCGCCGGTGTCCGGTTCGAAGAGCTCGGGCGCCAGCGCCTCGGTGTCGATCGGCGTCGGCGTGGGCGTGGGCGTGGGCGTGGGCGTGGGCGTCGGCGTGGGGGTCGGCGTCGGCGTGGGGGCCGGCGTGGGCGACGGTGTCGGTGCGGGAGCCGGCGGCGTGGATCGCGCCTCGGTGTCGCCCGGCGCAGGGGCGGGGTCCGCGACGGCATCGTCGTCGGGCGGAACCGGCGCCGACTCGTCGACGGGTGGGGGCGGTGCGGCGGGGGCCGGCGCCTCGGCCGCCTCGGGGGCTGCCGGCGGCTCGCCGACGGCGTCGTTCACGGGAGCGGCGACGGGATCGTTCGTCGCGACCAGGCTCGGTGCGATGACGGCGATCGCGACGGCCGCCGCGGCGAGCACCAGTGCCCCCGCGCCGATCGCGACACCCGTGCCGACCGCGACCCCCGAGCCGGCGGCACCGGCCGAGCCCGCGGCTCCCGTCGACGACGCAGCACCAGAGGAACCGGCCGCGCTTGCCGCGCCCGCCGTCCCGGTCGACGCGGCGCCGGCTCCTGCAGCGCCCACGCCGCCGGCACCCATGGCGAGGGTCGTGACGGCCGTGCCCTGGGACAGCCAGGCCGAATAGGCGGTCGCACCGCCGATGCCGGCCGCGAGCGGCAGCAGCACGAGCGCGAGGCGCGAACCGACCTCCCGGGCCTCGGCCGCCACGATCGTGCAGCGGGCGCAGTCGTCGAGATGGGCCTCGAGCTTCGCCGTGTCGCGGGCGCGCAGCTTGCCGCGGGTGTACGTGCCGAGCCGATCGATCGTCCAGCGGCACTCTGGCTCGGTCGCGTTCTTGAGGTGCGCCTGGATCCACGCCTGGCGGAGACCCTCGCGCGCCCGGTACGCGAGCGCAGCCGTCGAGTTCGCGCTCATGCCGACGAGCGGAGCGATCTGCTGCGGCGTCATCCCCTCGACCTCGCTGTACCAGAGCACCTCCTGCCACCTGGTGGGCAAGGATCGGAAGGCCTGCGCCGTCGTCGAGCGGTCGAGCGCCTCGAGGGTCGCCGACTCGCTCGTCTCGGGGTCCTCGAACGACTCGAGGGTCTCGAGGTTCGTCTCGTGGCGTGCACGGCCCCAGCTCGCGGCCGTGTTCCGGATGGTCGTGAACAGATACGGGCGGAACGCGGCCGTCGGGCCCTTGCCCGCGAGGATCGCGTCGTAGATGCGCGTGAACGACTCGGCGACGAGGTCGTCGGGATCGAGCGAGCTGTACGAGCGGGCGACGGTCCTGCCCGAGGCCGCATGCCGCTGCCAGAGCTCGCCGTACGCCGCGGAGTCGCCCCGGCGGGTGCGCTCGATGAGCGCCGCGTCGGCGGCATGGTCGGTGCGCACGGGGGGCACGCGGCTCCTTCTGATCAGTGGGGTGCGGTCGGCGGATCGGGTCGTCACCCGCGGGCGCGAGTGGTGGCCCACCCGAGAGACGCGAGAACGGGCTGATCATGACGCGCCCGGGCGGATGTCACCAATTCCAGCAGATTTCTCCGGGAATCGCGTCATAGATCCGCATCGACCCCGTCTCATGGGGTGAGGGCGTGAGAATCGCCCTCCGAGAACCGCCGTCTCGGGGACCCGAAGACCGAGACGGCCGCCGGGTACCCGCCGGCGGAGCAGCGGTCGCGCCGGGGGAGGCGCGTCGCTCGATCGGGCTGGGGTCCGGAGGCGATGGGGAACACGCCTCGGGGCCCCGCCCTCGCTCTCGACTGGCCCACCCTCTCTCGTCAGACGCGATCGGGAACAGGGCAGCCCTCAGGACTGCGCGCCCCCGGAGATCAGACCAGCCGGACGCCGCCCGACCACACGGCCTGCACGTCGAGCTGCTCGCCGAGCAGCACCGCATCCGCCGCGTAGCCGCGATCGAGCCGGCCGAGGTCGTGCGCTCGGCCGATCGCCGCTGCGGGCACCATCGTGAGCGCCGCGATCGCCTGGTCGAACGGGATCCCGCACTCGACGACCGTGCGGCGGAGCGCCTCGTCGAGCGTGAGCGTCGAGCCGGCGATCGATCCGCCCTCGCGCAGGCGCGCGATGCCGTCGGCGACGACGACCTCGAGCGACCCCAGGACGTACTCGCCGTCGGCGGCGCCGGCCGCGGCCATCGCGTCCGTGATGAGGGCGACCCTGCCGGGGGCGCCCGAGAACGCGAGCCTCACGACGTCGGGGTGCACGTGCACGCCGTCGTTGATGATCTCGAGGGTCACGTGGTCGGCGTGCATCGCCGCCACGACCGGCCCGGGGGCACGGTGGTGGATGCCTCGCATGCCGTTGAACGCGTGCGTCAGGATCGACGCCCCCGCATCGAACGCCGCGAGCGCCGTCGCGAAGTCGGCGCCCGTGTGCCCGACGGCGACGACGACCCCCGCATCGACGAACCGCGCGATCGCCGCGGCGGCGCCGTCGTGCTCGGGGGCGATGGTGATCTGGCGCAGCGTTCCGCCCGCGGCGGCGAGCAGCAGGTCGACCGCCCCGGTGTCGGGCGCACGCAGGAGCGCCGGGTCGTGCGCACCGCGGTACCCGTCGTCGAGGAACGGCCCTTCGAGATGCGAACCGAGCACCCGCGGGTCGCGCGCCGCGAACCGCGCGATCGAGGCGACCTGCTCGGCGAGCCGATCGACGGAAGCGGTCACGAGCGAGAGCACCGAGCGCGTCGTGCCGTGCGCGTTGTGCACCGCGAGGATGGCCTCGATCGCCTCGTCGCCCTCGTCGACGGCGAAGCCGCCGGCGCCGTGGCAGTGCAGATCGATGAACCCGGGTACGAGGAACCGCCCCGAGGCATCCGTCACGCTCGTCGCCGGGTCGAGTGCAGCGCGCCATCCGTCGCCGAGCCCGCGCTCGGCGACGCGGCCGCCCTCGAACCGCACCCACGCGTCGGGGACGCTGTCGAAGCCCGACACGAGGCGCGCCGAGTGGATGACGGTCGAAGCAGGCGAGGATTCGTCGGGGGTGCTCACCTAAGCAACGATAACGTCGTACCCGTGGTCGGCGAGACGGGCCAGCTGCTCCTCGGTGACCCCCGAATCGGTGATGATCGTCGAGAAGAGCCGCCGCGGTCCGATCGCCGCGAATGCCCGCTTGTCGAGCTTCGACGAGTCGGCGACGATCACGGGGTGCGTCGCGCGCGACGCCATCAGCGCGTTGACGGCCGCCTCCCGTTCGTCGTGCGAGGTCGGGCCGAGCGCCGGGTCGATGCCGTTGACCCCGATGAAGGCGTAGTCGAGCGTGACGCTGCCGAGCACCGCGTCGGTGTAGGCGCCGACGAGCTCGTACGAGCGCGCGTGCACGACACCGCCCGTGACGACCGTCTTGATCTGGGGCCGGATCGCGAGCTGCATGGCGATGTTGATCGCGTTCGTCACGACGGTGAGGCTCGGGTCGGTCGCCGGCTCCATGATGTCGGCACGCGACATGAGCGCCTCGACGATCGCGGTCGCCGTCGTGCCGCCGCACAGCCCGATCACGGCGCCGCGCGGCACCATCGCGCTCGCGGCCCGCGCGATCGCGGCCTTGGACTCGGGGTTCTGCTGGTTCTTGTACCGGATCGGAAGGTCGTACGCGACCGAATGCGCGACCGCGCCGCCACGGGTGCGGGTGAGCAGCTGCTGGCTCGCGAGCGCGTCGAGGTCGCGACGGGCGGTCGCGGGCGACACGTTCAGCCGTTCGACGATCTGCTCGACCTCGACCTGCCCGCCGTCGGCGAGAAGATCGAGGACGGCGCTCAGCCGTTCCGCGCGATTCATCCGATCCCGTCCTTCCCGGCCCCGGCCCCGGCCGAGGCGAAGAGCCGCAGCATCCGGCCCGCTTCGATGCGCACCGCGTCGCGGCCCGCCGCGACGTACTTGCGAGAGTCTACGGCGGCGGGGTGCTCCGCGAGGAACTCCCGGATCGCCCCCGTGAACGCCTTGTTCAGGTGCGTCGACACGTTGATCTTGGTGAGGCCGGCGGCGATGCCGGCGACGATCGTCTCGTCGGGCACGCCCGACGACCCGTGCAGCACGAGCGGCACCGGCACGGCGGCGCGCAGCCGGGCGATGAGCTCGAGGTCGAGCGCGGCGACGCGCTCGGTCATCGCGTGCGACGAGCCGACGGCCACCGCGAGCGCGTCGACGCCCGTCTCGGCGACGAATCGGGCCGCCTCGTCGGGGTCGGTGCGGACGCCGGGGGCGTGCGCGCCGTCCTTTCCGCCGATCTCGCCGAGCTCGGCCTCGACGAGCACGCCGCGCGTCGCCGCTGCGTCGACGACCCGCTGCGTGGTCGCGACGTTGTCGGCGAAGTCGAGCTTCGCCCCGTCGTACATGACCGAGCCGAACCCGAGGTCGATCGCACGCAGCGCGAGCCCGGCGTCCTCCGCGTGGTCGAGGTGCACGGCGACCCGCGCCGTCGACGCCTCGGCGACCGCGAGCGTGGCCCGTGCGATCGGTTCGAACGCGCCGTGGTAGCGCACGCAGTTCTCCGAGAGCTGCAGGATCACGGGCAGCCCGGTCTCCTCGGCGGCGCCCGCGAGCGCCTCTGCCGTCTCGAGGTGGAGCACGTTGAACGCGCCGACGCCCGTGCCGGCGGCGGCCGCGGCCTCGAGGATGGTGCGGGTGGACGTGAGCGTCATGCGGTGGCCTTCGGTTCGGAGGTGGAGAGCGGGGTCTCCGGGCCGCCGTCGATCTCGACGACGACCCGGGACTCGAGGCTCGCGTGCTCGGGCGAGAGCGCGCCGGCGAGCGGCATGAGCACGGCCGACGCCGACCACGCCGTGGCCCGGCGTGCGAGCGCGACGCGCGCCCCGTGCTCGGCCGGGTCGGTCGCGAGTGTCGGTGCGGCGGCGAGGGCCGCGGCGATCGCGGCGACGGCGGCGTCGCCGGCGCCGGTCGCGTTGCCGCGCAACGGCTCGGCGAGGCGGGCGCGGATGCCTCCGACCGCCGCCGCGGCGACGACCATGAGCCCGTCGGAACCGAGCGAGACGACGACGAGGCGGGCACCGGCCTCGATGAGGACGCGGGCGCCCGCCATCGGGTCGGTGAGGCCGGTGACCTCGGCGAGTTCGTCGCGGTTGGGCTTCAGCACGGTCGCACCGGCACGGGCGGCCGCGACGAGCGCCGGGCCGCTCGTGTCGACGATGACGGCGGTGCCGGCCGCGACGAGCTCCGCCACGAGGGCCGCGAGATCGGCGGGGTCGAGCCCCGGCGGCAGGCTGCCCGAGACGGCGACGACCGAGGCCGTACGACCGAGCCGGGTGGCCTCGGCGAGGAACTGCGCGGACTCCGCGGCCTCGAGCGGGGCGCCGAGCTCGTTGAAGATCGTGGTCTCGCCGCTCGCCTCGTCGACGAACGCGAGGCTGCGCCGGGTCTCTCCCGCGACGGTCACGGTGCGGTGGGCGATGCCGCTGCGTTCGAGATCGGCGACGAGCCGGTCGCCGGCTGCGCCCCCGGCGGTCGTGAGCGCGAGCACGTCGTGGCCCTCGGCGGCGAGCACGCGCGCGACGTTGAGGCCCTTGCCGCCCGCGCGCGAGACTCCCGCCGGCACACGGTGGGTCTCCCCGGGGCGCAGCGCGTCGACGTGCCAGGTGAGGTCTTCGGCGGGGTTCGCCGTCACGGTGAGGATCACGATGCCGTCTCCTCGCCGGGGTTTCGAGGCACCCGCGCGTCGTTCTCCGAACCATGGGATGCCGCGAGGTCGCGCGCGGCGAGCGCCGTGCCGAGCAGGCCCGCATCGTCGCCGAGCGACGCGCGCACGAGCACGGGCCGCCGGTGGAAGCTCAGCAGCGCGTCGAGGCGGTCGCCCAGGGGGTCGAACAGCGCCGGGCCGGCCTGCGACAGGCCGCCGCCGATGACCACGGCCTCGGGAGCGAGGTTCGCGACGAGTCGCGCGAGGGCCTGGGCCAGAGCCTCGATCGCGTCGTCCCAGATGCCGCGCGCGGTGGCGTCGCCGGCGCTCGCGGCAGCGAGCACCGCCCGTGCGCCCGCGACCGGCCGACCGGTCGCGGTGGCGTACCGGCGCGCGATCGCGCCGGCTGAGGCGATCGTCTCGAGGCATCCGATCGCCCCGCACGCGCAGCGTTCACCCGCCGGGTCGGCGAGCGAGTGCCCGAACTCCCCGGCGTAGCCGCCGCCGGCGTACGGACGTCCTCCGATCAGGATCGAACTCGCGATGCCCGTGCCGATCGCGAGCACGACGGCGTCGTCGTAGCCGCGCGCCGCGCCGAGCCGGTGCTCGGCGTCGCCCGCGGCACGGACGTCGTGCCCGAAGGCGACCGGGAGGCCGAGCGCGCCCTCGGCGAGGTCGCGGATGGGCGCATCGCGCCAGCCGAGGTTCGACGAGAAGATGCCGATGCCGGCCACTTCGTCGACGAGCCCCGGAACACTGACGCCGACGGCGACCGGGACGACGCCGGGCGCGTCGGCGCGGAGCGCGTCGGCGAGCTCGGCGAACGATCGCGCGATCGCGCCGGCCGGGTCGCCCGCGTCGAGCGGGGTCGGCGTGCGGCGGAGCCCGAGCACCCGGCCCGAGGCATCCACGAGACCCGACTTGGTGTCGGTGCCGCCGACGTCGAATGCGAGCACGGCGGCGCCGGGACCCAGCGGAGCCGGGTCCTCCCTCATCGGCTCGGCGGTCATCGGGTCAGCCCTCGAGGATGACGGACCGCGTGAGGTTGCGGGGCTGGTCGGGGTCGAGCCCGCGGGCGAGCGCACGGGCGAGCGAGACGCGCTGCGCGCGCACGAGGTCGGCCATGGGGTCGAGCGTGCTCGTCTCGAACCGGGCGCCGGTCGCGGCCACATCGGCGGCGAGGCCCTCGGGCGCCTCGCCGAACTGCCAGGTCACCCGGCCGGGCGCGGCGATCGCGATCGGCCCGTGGCGGTATTCCATCGACGGGTACGACTCGGTCCACGACTGCGACGCCTCGCGCATCTTGAGCGCCGCCTCGTGGGCGAGGCCGACGCCCCAGCCGCGGCCCAGGAACGTGTACTGGTCCGCCTCGACGAGCGCGGGGTCGAGGTCGCTCGCGAGCGCACGCTCGGCATCGGCGATCGCGGGGGCGAGGTCCTCGCCGAGCGAGGCGCGGAACAGGGCGAGCGCCGTCGTCGCGAACCGGGTCTGCACGACCGACTGCTCGTCGGCGAACGGCAGGGTGATCGCGTCGTCGACGAGGCCGACGAGCGGCGACGAGGCGTCGCCGATGACCCCCACCGTGCGGACCTCGCCGCGCAGCTCCTCGACGAGTTGCAGCACCTCGGTCGTGGTGCCGGAGCGCGTGAGGGCGACGACCGCGTCGTAGCCGCGGAGCGCGAACGCCTCGGAGGCGGCGAACGCGTCGGTCTCGCCGTGGCCGCCCGACTCGCGCAGCCACGCGTACGACTGCGCCATGAACCAGCTGGTTCCGCAGCCGACGACCGCGATGCGCTCGCCGCGCCGGGGGAGGCGCGACTGCTCGTCGCGCAGCTCGGCCGCGCGCGCCCACGTCTCGGGCTGCGAGGCGAGCTCGGCGGCCATGTGGGCGGCGGGGGCGGATGCGCTGGGCACGGTCACGGGATCTCCAGTCGGTGGGGCGGGCCCGGCGACGCAGGGCACTGACGCAGCAATGATTGCAGATGACTGCAATCCGTGTCCAGCGATCATTGAAAAGATCGTTTCCCATCACTACCCCGCAAACACGGGGTTTGTGAGGGATCTGAACAAAATCTGATAACAAATGGCTTCCGCGGCTTGACGGCCGTGAGGCATCCGGAATAGATTGCCCAGCGTCGAATGAACGCACCTGATCATTTGTTCGACGAAACGTTCATGAAACTGCAATTGATTTCACGATCACTGCAGCTTTCGAGCGAACGCACCGGCGCGTGACCCTTCGCCGCCGGTGCGCCGACCACCAGAGTGAGGAAGCATTCAATGAAGAAGTCACTGCGCCTGGGCGCCGCGATCGCGCTCGCGGCCACCGCGTCGCTGACGCTCGCGTCGTGCGGTTTCGGCGGCGGCAACGGCAGCGACGGCGGCGACGCCTCCGGCAAGACCACGCTCAACATGCTCGTTCCGAGCTACTCCGACGCCACCCAGGACAACTGGGACACCGTCATCGAGGGCTTCGAGAAGGAGAACCCCGACATCGACGTCAAGCTCGAGGTCCAGTCGTGGGACAACCTCGAGTCGGTCATCACGACGAAGATCCAGGGCGGCGAGGCCCCCGACATCTACAACGGCGGCCCCTTCGCCGGCTTCGCGGCCGACGGCCTGCTCTACGAGACGAAGGACGTCGTCTCGGACGACACCTACAGCGACTTCCAGGACTCGTTCCTCGCGAACGCCGAGGTCGACGGCACCGCGTACGCGCTGCCCCTCATCGCCTCGGCCCGCGCGCTGTTCGTCAACAACGACCTCCTCGAGCAGGCCGGCGTGAGCGCTGCGCCGACCAACTGGGACGAGCTGCTCGACGCGGCCACCAAGATCTCGAAGCTCGGCGGCGGCGTGGCCGGCTACGGCATGCCGCTCGGCTCGGAAGAGGCGCAGGCCGAGGCGGCCGTGTGGCTCTGGGGCGGCGGCGGCACCTTCGGCGACGCCGAGGAGATCACGGTCGACATCCCCGAGAACCTGCCGGGCGCCGACCAGATCAAGAAGATGATCGACGCGGGCGCCACGCAGGCCGACCCGGGCTCGACCGACCGCACCCCGCTCATGGAGATCTTCGTCCAGGGCAAGATCGGCATGCAGGTCGGCCTCCCGCCGACCGTCGGCCAGATCGAGGACGGCAACCCCGACCTGAACTACTCGATCGTCCCGATCCCGACGAAGGACGGCTCGCCCTTCACGCTCGGCGTCATGGACCAGCTCATGGCCTTCCAGAACGACGGCGACAAGCAGGACGCGATCAAGAAGTTCTTCGACTACTACTACTCGGCCGACGTGTACGTGCCGTGGGTGCAGGCCGAGGGCTTCCTCCCCGTCACCAAGTCGGGTGCCGAGCAGCTGAAGGACGACGAGGCGCTCGCGCCGTTCCTCGAGGTGCTGCCCGACGCGCAGTTCTACCCGAGCTCGAACCCCAAGTGGCAGGCCACCGACGGCGCGTTCAAGTCGCTGTTCGGCCAGATCCAGTCGAAGCCCGCGCAGGACGTGCTGACCGAGATCCAGGCGCAGGTCGACGCGAGCTGACGCTCGCCTCGATCCCACACGGAAAGGGTTCGGTGATCCTCGCACCATGAGCTCCACGACCGACGCATCACCGAACCCGACGGGGGCGGCCGCCGGCCGCCCCCGTTCCGGGGGATCGCCGGCAGGCGGGAAGGGCGCGAAGCCCGCCCGCCGAGGCAAGCCCGGCGGCCGCGACCTCGCCGCCGCCCTTCCCTGGATCACCCCCGCGCTGATCCTCATCTTCGGCGTCGTGCTGTTCCCGGCCGTCGTCATGTTCTACAACTCGACCCGCGACATCTCGCTCTCGGGGCTCGACAAGGGCTCGGTCGGCTTCGACAACTACGTCGAGGTCTTCCAGTTCCCGTACTTCTGGCCGATCTTCTTCCGCACGATCGTCTGGGTCGTCGTGGTCGTGGCGTTCACCGTCGTGATCTCGCTCGGCCTCGCCCAGATCCTCAACAAGGCCTTCCCTGGCCGACAGCTCGTGCGGCTCGTCGTGATCATCCCGTGGGCGGCCTCGGTCGTGATGACGACGATGGTCGTCTACTACGGCCTCGAACCGTACTTCGGCATCATCAACAAGTTCCTCGTCGACATCGGACTCGTCGACACCCCCGAGGGCTACGGCTGGACGAAGAACCCGACCACCGCGTTCATGTGGTCGATCATCGTCGCGATCTTCGTGTCGCTGCCGTTCACGACCTACACGATCCTCGCGGGACTCGCGACCGTGCCCGGCGACACGCTCGAGGCCGCGAAGATGGACGGCGCTGGCTCCGTGCGCACCTACTTCACGATCGTGCTGCCGCAGCTGCGCGGGGCGCTCAGCGTCGCGGTGCTCATCAACATCATCAACGTCTTCAACTCGCTGCCGATCCTGCGGGTGATGACCGGGTCGATCCCGGGCTACGACGCCGACACGATCATGACGATGATCTTCAAGTACATCCAGAACCAGCACAAGGTCGACGTCGCGTCCGCGCTCTCGGTCGTCGCGTTCGTCATCGTCATCGTGATCGTCGCGGTGTACGTGAAGGTCGTCAAGCCCATGAAGGAGGTCTGACCGTGACCGTCACCGAAACCCGCGCGATGCTCGCGAGCGACGCCGGCCACGGGGCATCCGGCCGCCAGACCCCGCCCCGCAAGCGTCGCTACACCGAAGACCAGGTGCCCCTCGGCCGTGTGCTGCTGCGCATGTTCGCCGGGCTCATCGTGCTCGCGGTCTTCATCGTGCCGTACCTCATCATGTTCTTCGGCTCGGTGAAGACGAAGTCGCAGATCCTGTCGGTCGACCCCACCTACTTCCCCACGGAGTGGCACTGGGAGAACTACCTCGACATGTGGTCGACGCCCGAGACGCCGCTGCCGCAGAACATGGTCTCGACGATCGTGATCTCGGTCTTCGCGACGCTGCTCGTGCTCGCGGTCGCGCTGCCCGCGGCGTACTACACGGCGCGGTTCAAGTTCCCGTTCCGCTTCGTGTTCCTCTTCCTCGTGATCGTCACGCAGATGCTGCAGCCGGCGGTGCTCACCTCGGGCCTGTTCCGGCAGTTCACCGCGCTCGGCATGATCGACACCTGGGCGGCGATGATCTTCATCAACGCGGCGTTCAACCTGTCGTTCGCCGTGTGGATCATGCACTCCTTCTTCGCGGGCATCCCGAAGGAGGTCGACGAGGCCGCCCAGATCGACGGCGCCGGCCGGCTCACGGTGCTCTTCAAGATCAACCTGCCGCTCGTCTGGCCGGGCATCGTGACCGCGATCGTGTTCACCTTCGTCGCCTGCTGGAACGAGTTCGCGGCCTCGCTCGTCATCCTCTCGACGGCGGGCAACCAGCCGATGTCGGTCGCGCTCACCAAGTTCGTCGGCCAGTACTCGACGAGCTGGCAGTACGTGTTCGGCGTGTCGATCGTGGCGATCATCCCCGTCGTCGTGCTGTTCATGCTCATCGAGAAGCGCCTCGTCGGCGGCCTCACGGCGGGCAGCGTCAAGTAGGCGCTCGTCGTAGTGCAGAGGGCGGATGCCTCGGGGCCGACCCGAGTCGTCCGCCCTCGTCGTTCACGGCGATCGTCGGGGCACGGCCCCGGGGAATCCCGGCCTTGACGGGGACCGCCGGCATCTCCTAGGTTCGAGCCAACTTAGTTTGTTTACTCAATGAAGTTGACGAGGACGAGGAGGTCCAGGGTGAGCGGCACACGAACTCCCAGTACGCATCGAGCGGCTCGGCGAAGGGGCGCGGCGGCGATCGCGGCGCTCGGGCTGATGGCGGGACTGCTCGCGACGACCCCCGCGCCGGCGCAGGCGGCGACCAACGACGCCCCCGAGGTCATTCCCGCGCTGCAGACGTGGACCGGGGGCGAGGGCGCCTTCGTCCTCGGCGCCGAGAGCCGGATCGTCGCCGACGCCGACCTCGAGTCGGTCGCGCGCCAGTTCGCCGACGATCTCGAGGCCACGACCGGCTTCGCGGCCGAGGTCGCGGTCGGCGCCGATGCGCGCCCCGGTGACCTCACGCTGGATCTCGACCCGGGCCTCGAGCACGCCGACGGCGGCGAGCTGTTCCGCGCCGAGGGCTACCGGCTGACGATCGACGGCGACGGGGTGGAGATCGTCGCCCCGGCCTCGCAGGGCGCCTTCTACGGCACGCGGACGGTGCTGCAGGGGCTCGTGCAGTCGCCCCAGCGCAACTCGCTGCCCGCGGGCGAGACCGTCGACTGGCCGAACCACGGCGTGCGCGGATTCTCGCTCGACGTCGGGCGCCGCTTCTTCACGCCCGAGTTCGTGCGCGACTACATCACCATGATGAGCTGGTACAAGCTCAACGAGTTCCAGATCCACCTCAACGACAACGAGATCGCCCGCCCGGCGGGCGGCTGGGAGGACGCGTACGACGGCTTCCGGCTGAAGAGCGACGACCCCGCGTTCGCCGGGCTCGCGTCGGAGGACGGCGCCTACGACCGCGCCGACTGGCAGAGCTTCGAAGACACCGCGGCCGCGCACGCGGTCGTGATCATCCCCGAGATCGACGCACCGGCGCACTCGCGCTCGTTCATCCGATGGAAGCCCGAACTCGGCTTCAACGGCGGCGACTCCGACCACCTCGACCTCTCCAAGCCCGAGTCGACCGAGACGATCAAGGCCGTCTTCGACGAGTTCGTGCCCTGGTTCGAGGGCCCCGACGTGCACTTCGGCGCCGACGAGTACCCGCGCTCGGGCGCCGACCAGTACCGCGAGTTCTTCAACACCATGGCCGAGCACATCCGCTCGCTCGGCAAGCAGCCGCGGGCCTGGGGCAGCATGAGCGTCATGCACGGCTCGGCCGACGGATACGACCGCGACGTGATCATCAACGCCTGGAACAACGGCTGGTACGGCATGGCCAAGGCCGAGGCCGACGGGTACCGCTACATCAACACGAACGACGGCGACCTCTACGTCGTGCCGTTCGCGAACTACTACCACGGCAACGGTCTGAACAACGCGGGCCTCTACGCCACGTGGCTTCCCAACCGGCTCGGCTCGACGGCCGTCGTGCCCGAAGGGGCGCCCGAGGGTGCGATGTTCGCGGTCTGGAACGACCTCGTGCACGAGGAGTACACCGAACTCGACGTGCACGGCCTCGTGCGCGACTCCTTCCCCGTGATCGCGCAGAAGACCTGGGACTCGCAGACCCCGACACGGTCGTACGGCGAGTTCGTCGCCGTGCAGCGGCGGATCGGCTCGGGTCCGGGGCTCACGACGATCGACCAGACGGGAGTCGCGCGGTCCGGCGAGCTGAGTCTCGGGGCGGCCGTCACCGCGTCGTCGAGCGGCGAGGGCACGCCGGCCGAGTCGTTGACCGACGGTCTCGCCCTCACTCGGTGGGCGACGACCGAGGACACGGCGGACGTCCGGATCGAACTCGCCGAGGCGGCGCCGGTCGGCCGGTTCGAGGTCGACTGGGCCGGGATCGCGCCGGCGAGCTACGACGTCGCGGTCTCCGACGACGGCGTGTTCTGGCAGCAGGTCGCCGACGACGTGGACGGCACCGCCGCATCGGTCGAGCTGGGCTCGCTGTCGGCGCGGTACGTCGCCGTGCGGGACATCCGCGCCGACGGCGGCGACCTCGGCGCCTGGCGGATGTCGGTCTTCGCACCCGAGCCGCTCACGAGCGGCGCCACGGCGACCGCCTCAGGCGTCGAGGCCGCAGCATTCCCGCCGAGCCTCGCGATCGACGGGGACGACAAGACGCGCTGGTCGGCGAACTACGTCGCACAGCCGTGGATCGCCGTGGACCTCGGGTCGGAGCAGCAGTTCGGCGAGGTCGTGCTCGCCTGGGAGGGAGCCTCGGCGAAGGACTACGTCGTCGAGGTCTCCGACGACGGGGCGACCTGGACCACCGCCGCGACGATGACCGGGCAGGCCGCGGGGGCGCGCGTCGACACCGTGGCGTTCGAGCCGGTCGACGCACGCCATGTCCGCGTGACGGTCACGGCGAAGAACCTGAGCCCGTACCTCAGCCTCTTCGAGCTCACGGTGCCGTCGATCGCGGAGGCCGGGGCATGGATCTCGGCCGAACTCTCGCCGGAGGCCCCGGACGGCCCCGACGGCTGGTACACCTCCGCCCCGAGCGCGAGCTTCGCCGCCGGCGGCACCGAGGGCGCGCCCTCGGGCGTCGAGGTGCGGATCGGCGACGGCGAGTGGTCGGCCGCCGACGGCCCCGTCGAGATCGGCGCACAGGGGGAGCAGCGGGTCGAGTACCGGGCGACCGTCGGTGATCGGCGGGTCGCGGGATACGGCATCGTCAAGGTCGACACGGTCGCACCGTCGGTGGAGGTCGGTGCAGACCGCCGGCCCGCGGTGAGCAGCCCGAGGAGTCCGGTGCGGTTCACGATCGAGGCGCACGACGACGGCGCCGGCATCGCGAGCGTCGAGTTCCGCCTCGACGGCGGCTCCTGGACGGCGTGGGACGGTGAGGATGTGGTCGTCGATGCCCCGGGACGCCACACGCTCGAGGCGCGTGCCACCGACCTGGTCGGGCACGTCTCCCCGGTCGCGAGCTCGCCTGCGCCAGGTCGCGGCTGAGATCGCGTGCGGGCCGCCTCGGCCCGCACGCGCACGGCGGATGCCTCGGGGTCGGCCCCGAGGCATCCGCC